>NZ_UBIZ01000238.1:0-16999 GCF_900465275.1 Parafrankia sp. Ea1.12
GCGGTGCCGGCCTGGGCGTGGGCGAGGGTGATGTGGTGGGCGACGACATCGTGGAGTTCGCGGGCGATGCGGGTGCGTTCGTCGGCGACCCGGCGGCGTGCCTCGGCCTCCCGGGTGCGTTCGGCGTGTTCCGCGCGGGCGTGGACGGCGTCCAGGTAGTCCTGTTTGATCCGCCGCGCGCCGCCGAGTGACGCGGCCATCAGCAGCCAGGCGGTCGGGCCGATGGTCTTGAGCTCCAGGGGATAGCCCTTGGGGTCGGCGACCAGCGCCGTCGCGACCACCGCCGCGCAGCCGGGGAGCAGGAAGCTCAGGGTGGTCCTGCGGTCGGTGCGCGCGGCCAGGAAGTAGACCGCCGCCATCGCGGGAGCGATCATCAGCGAGGTGAGCAGGTAGCCCAGGCCGGCCAGGACCACGGTGCAGGCGATGGCCACCACGGCGGTCGCGCGGGGGTGGCGCTCGTTCCAGAGCAGGGCCGTGCAGGTGACGGCGGCGAGCAGGACCGCGGGGTATGGGGAGCTGTCGTGGGCGACATGCTGCGGGTTGAGTCTGCTGGCGGGGCCGGCGGCCGCGAAGGCCAGAAGCGCGATCACCACGGTGCTTGTGCGGTGATGGTCCCGGAGGCGCCGCCACCGGCTGGTGATCGTCATAGCGGTTCCCGTCCGATGCTGGGCCGTTGCTGGGCCGTGGTGCCCACGGTACGGGCCCCGTCCGCGGGCCGCAGTGCCGCCTGCCGGGTGCCGGCGGCCCTCGGACGGGGCGTGCTCAACGCACGGACGTGGATTCCAGGGCGACGGGGTCCTCGCGACCGGTGGCCGGTGCCGCAACGGCCGGTGCCACGCCGGCTGGCCGGCTCAGCGTCTCGCCCTCGACGTCGATGTGGGGCAGGACCCGGTCGAGGTGGCGTGGGATCCACCACGCCTTCTCCCCGAGAAGGGCGAGGACGGCGGTGGCCAGGCCGAAGACGATGCCGACCATGAAGATCGGCATCATGCTCATGATGGGTCCGGTCTGGTGGAGGCCGAATTCCGGTGCCCGGCGGCCTGGGTGACCTGCTTCCCCCGATTCCGATTCCCGTCGGCGGCCTGCCGTTCGACCTGACCATCGTCAAGGCGTCCACCGACGCCGAGGGCCTGTCGCTGACCGCGACCGCCAGGGATCTCGTCCTCCCGGCGACGGAGACCCCGACCCGGCACTGCCCCCCGGTGGAGAACGGCCGCGCCTGACCTGACGCCCGCGTCCGGTTGTCGAGCCCCCACGCACAGTCAACCCTTGGCATCGGTGCGGACGAGATCTACCAGAAATACCTGGGCATCGAGTAGCCCTGACAGGCCGGCATGGCCCGACCGCTCCGAGGCGCGGCAAGTGTGACCGGTTCCGCTCCGTCGTGCACTGACATTCGGGAGGTATGCATGATACATATGTATGTATAGTACAAAGAAGTTGAGGAGGGGGCATGACCTCCAGTGACGACAGCGGCGGCTCCGCCCTGGTCGCGACCCGTCGCGTGGGCGACGAGTCGCACGTCAACGCGATCATCGCCGTCCTGGGTGGGATAGGCGTCGTCGTCGCGATGATGCAGACGTTGATGGTGCCGCTGCTGCCGACGCTGCCATCGCTGCTGCACACCAGCTCGGCGAACGCCTCGTGGGCGATCACGGCCACGCTGCTCACCGCGTCCGTCGCCAACCCGGTGTACGGGCGGCTCGGCGACCTCTACGGCAAGCGGCGCATGGTCTTCGTCGCCGGCACCGCGCTCGCCTGTGGCTCGGTGGTGTGCGCTCTGAGCAGCTCGCTCGTGCCGCTGCTGGTGGGCCGGTCGATGCAGGGCCTCGGCATGGCGATCATCCCGCTGGGCATCAGCATCATGCGTGACCTGCTGCCGGCGAAGCGGCTGATCCCCGCCATGGCGCTGATGAGCTCCTCGCTCGGGATCGGGAGCGCGCTGGGCCTGCCGATCGCGGCGGCGGTCGCCCAGCAGACCGACTGGCACGTGCTGTTCTGGGGCTCGGCCGTCGCCGTCGTCGCCCTGATGGTGCTGATCTGGCGGGTCGTTCCCGAGTCGCCGGTCCGCGGCACGGGCCGGTTCGACCTGCCGGGGGCGATCCTGCTCTCCGGAGGGCTCGTCGCGCTGCTGCTCGCCGTGTCGAAGGGAAGCACCTGGGGCTGGACCAGCACCACCACCCTCGGCCTGGGCATGGTGGCCGCCGCCCTCCTCGTCGCCTGGACCTGGTGGGAGACCCGCGCCGAGGCCCCCCTCGTGGACCTGCGCACCACCATCCGGCGCCCGGTGCTGCTGACGAACATCGCTTCCGTCGCGCTGGGCTTCGCGATGTACGCGAACTCGCTGATCAACCCCCAGCTGCTGCAGCTGCCGAAGGCCACCGGGCACGGGCTCGGCCAGTCGCTGCTCGCCACCGGCCTGTGGATGGCCCCCGTGGGGCTGGTGATGATGGCCGTGTCGCCCATCGCCGGCAGGCTGATCACGGCACGCGGACCGAGGACCTCGCTCATCGCCGGCTCGGTCGTGATCGCCGGTGGCTACTGCCTCGCACTCGGGCTCACCGGCAGCCCGCCGGGAGTCCTTCTCGTCAGCTGCGTGATCAGCACCGGCGTCGCACTGGCGTACGCGTCCATGCCCACCCTGATCATGCAGTCCGTGCCGGCATCCGAGGGCGCCGCGGCGAACGGCCTCAACACCCTCATGCGCTCCATCGGAACCACGGGGGCGAGCGCGGTGATCGGCGTGGTCCTGGCGAACATGACCATCCCGTTCGGGTCGACCCAGGTGCCCTCCCTCGCCGGCCTGCACGTCGGATACCTGATCGGCGCCGGCGCCGCGCTGATCGCCGGCCTCCTGGCACTCGGCATCCCCGGCCGCGCGGCGTCGACGTCGGCCGTCACGCTCCCGGAACCCCGCCGGACGTCCCCGCAGGCGACCCAGCCCGCGGCGACGTCCACCTCAAGCGGCTGAGGTCAGGTCATGGCTGGAGCCACAGGGGCTCGGGCAGGAGTGATCCGAGGCCGTACTGGGTGATGCCGCCGACGTTCCTGGCGGCCATGACGCTCGGGTTCACCCGGACGGTGAAGACCGCGGGAACCAGCGCGGTCAGCCGCTCCTGGAGGGTGGCGTACGCGGCCTTGCGTTCCTGTTCGGTCGTCCCCGTGCGGCCCGCCTTCAGGGCGGCGTCGATCCGCTCGTCCTTGACGCCCGGGAAGTTGCCGCGGGAGTCGCTGCGGAACACCGTCCACATCCGTGGGTCCGGGTCGATGAAGTTCGCCGACCAGACGACCATGTCGAAGTCGTTGCTCGCCTGGATCTTGGGATACTCGGAGAAGTCGACCACCCGCACCTGGACCTTGACGTTCTCGTACGAGCTGAGCTGGGCCTGGACGTTCTCGGTCGTGTCCCTGATCTCCGACGAGGTGAAGCTGGTGAACGTGAAGGTGACGGGTTTGCCGTCGGCGGCCAGCTCGTCGAACAGCCGCTGCGCCCTCGCCCGGTCGTACGTCCGCAGCGGCTTGTCGGAGTAGAACGGCGAGGACTTGGTGAACAGCGTGTCGGCGGTCTGGGCGGCGCCATTGTACACGGCCAGGTTCAGCGCGTCCAGGTCGACCGCGGCGGCGATCGCCTGCCGGGCCCGCAGGTCGTCGAACGGCGCCCTGCGCATGTTCATCGCGAGGAACAGGCCGCCGCTCAGCGGCGTGACGTCCGTCGAGTAGCCGGCCTTCCCGGCCTTGGCGACGCTGTCCGCGTTCGTGTCGATGACCACGTCGGCGCCGCCGCTGATCAGAGTGTTGTACCGCTGGCTCGAGTCGTTCGACGTGCGGATGGTGATGCCGTCGAGATAGGGCCGGGGAGCGTCCCAGTAGCCGGGGTTCTTCGCCAGCTCGATGCGGTCCTGGCGGGTCCAGGTCCGCAGGGTGTACGGCCCCGCGCCGACCGGCTTCGCGTCGAAGGACGCCTTGCCCTTCCGCAGCGCGGTGGGGGAGGCGATCCAGTTCATGGACGTGGTGAGCATCGCGGCCGGGAAGCTGGGCACCGGCTCGGTCATCGTCACCTTCAGGGTCGTGGCGTCCACGACGTCGGTGGCGGCGATGAGGGACGCCTCCGGCAGGTAGGGCGAGGCCATCGCCGGATCCCGATGGCGATCCCAGTTGAACTTCACCGCCGCGGCGTCGAGCGTGGTGCCGTCGGTGAACGTCAGGCCCGGTCGAAGTTTCAGCTCGAACGCGGCGCCCTTGTCGGCGGTGGCGAACGACTCCGCCATCGCGTACCTGATCTCGCCCGTGTGCTCGTCGTTGGTCATCAGCGTGCCGTACAGGGCGTTGCCCACGAACGCGTTGACCTGCCACGCGTTCGTCATGGTGACCGGATCCATCGAACGGGGCTCGGAGAGCTGCATGACCCGCAGGGAGCCGCCGGCGACCGGCTCGCCGGTGGGCCCGGTGGCGGTGGTGGTGCCGGTCGTCGTGGACGAGCCGTCACCGCCGCCGCAGGCGCCCACGGCGAGCGCCACACAACAGGCGATGACGGCGGTGAGTAACTTCTCTCTGCGAAACATCGCAGTCCTCTCGCTGGTTCCCGGCGGCTAACGGGCGACGGTGGAGGCCTCGGCGGCCCAGTAGGCGTCGCGCAGCGGCTTCTTGTAGAGCTTGCCGTTGTCCAGGCGGGGGAGTTCGGGCACGAAGTCGATCGACCGCGGCCACTTGAACGGCGCGAGCCTGGTGCGGCAGTGCTCCAGCAGCCGCGCGGCCAGCCCGTCGCCGGCGTCGGCCATCCGCACCGGCTGGACGACGGCCTTGACCTGCTCGCCGAGCTCGGGGTGCGGCACGCCGAACACGGCGACGTCCACGACCTCGTCGTGCAGCACCAGGACGTCCTCGATCTCGCGCGGGTAGATGTTCACCCCGCCCGCGATGATCGTGAAGTCCTTCCGGTCACTGAGGTAGAGGTAGCCGTCCTCGTCGACGTGGCCGATGTCGCCCAGGGTGCGCCAGCCGGGATGGGCGGGATGGCTGACGGCCCTGGTGCGGTCCGGGTCGTTGTGGTAACTGAAGCCCGCGCCCTTGGCCTCGAAGTAGACCACCCCGTCCTGGCCGGCCGGGAGCTCCGCGTCATCCTCACCGCAGATGTGCAGCACCCCGCCCTGCGCCCGGCCGACCGATCCCGGGTGCGCCAGCCACTCCTCACTGGTCAGACCGGTGCTGCCGACATTCTCGGAGCCGGCGTAGTACTCGAAGATGATCGGGCCCCACCACTCGATCATCTGGCGCTTGACCTCGACCGGGCACGGCGCGGCCGCGTGGACGGCGATCCGCAGGCTTGACAGGTCGTAGCGGGCGCGGACCTCGGGTGGCAGCTTGAGCATCCGGACGAACATCGTCGGGACCCACTGGGAGGTGGTCACCCGGTACCGTTCGATCGCGTGCAGGGCCCCCTCGGCGTCGAACTTCGGGAGGACGACAACCGTGCCGCCGACGCTGTGCATCAGCGCGGACACCCGCAGCGGGGCTGCGTGGTAGAGCGGCGCGGGGGAGATGTAGACCGCTTCGGAGTCGAAGCCGAAGGCCCCGCGGGCGCCGGGAAGCAGCGGGGCGTCGCCCTCGCTGGCGGGCCAGTCGGGCCGCGGGAACTGGATTCCCTTCGGCCGGCCGGTCGTCCCGGAGCTGTAGAGCATGAACGTGCCGCGGATCTCGTCGTCCCGGGGCTCGGCGGAGAAGCCGGCGGTGGCGGCGTCGAGGTCCTCGTAGTGCTCGGAGCCCCCGTCGAGCATGAGGCGCCGGACGACCCCGGGGGTCTCGGGGACGACGGCTTCGGCTACCTCGGCGAGCGCCCGGCTGCTGATCAGTGCCTTCGCCCCGCTGTCGTTGATCAGGTACGCGACCTCGGGCGGGGTGAGATGCGAGTTCACCGGGGTGATGTAGAGGCCGCAGTTGAGGCCGGCCCAGACCAGCTCGAAATAGCGCAGGTGGTTCTCGGCGAGAATCGCGAGGCGGTCACCCGGGCGCAGGCCCGAGTCGACGAGTAACCGGGCCAGCCGGTTGGAGCCCTCGACGAGCTCACGGTAGGTCAGGATCCGTTCCTGCCCGCGGGGGCCACCGGCGAGGATCACGGCGGGCTTGTCAGGGGTCAGCGTCGCGAAGTCTGGTGGGTACATCTGGTCCTCCAGGGAGAGAACAACGGTTCGCTATACGGGAAACGTAGCTCTTTCAATGGGTGATACCAGATTCTTGGCGGCGGAGATAGATGGCCTGTGCGGTTCCGCGGAACCGCGGCTCAGCAGATGCGGGGGAGTTGCTCGCCGACGAGCATGTCGACGAGCCGGGTGCTGCCCAGCAGCGTGCGCATCACCACGCGACCAGGATGACCGGCGACGACGTCGCCCAGGCGGGTGGCGTGCCGGCTTTCGGGCCGCGAACGCATGACGGCCAGGATCTCGTCGGCGGCCTCGGGCGCGACAACGGCGATCAGGCAGCCCTCGTTGGCGACATGCAGCGGGTCGAGACCGAGCAGGTCGCAGGCGGCGGCGACCAGCGGCGGTACGGGCAGCGCCGTCTCGTCGATCTCGACACCGACTCCGGACGCCGCGGCGATCTCGTTGAGCGCCGACGCCACCCCGCCGCGGGTCGGGTCGCGCATCACGTGGATGTCGCCGCCGCGGCGTTCCACCATGGCCTGGACGAGACGGTGCAGCGGGCGGGTGTCGGAGGCGATGTCGGCCTCGAAGCCGAGGGCCTCCCGCGCCGAGAGCACGGTGGTGCCGTGCGCGCCGATCGGCCCGGAGACGAGCACCGCGTCGCCGGGGCGGGCGAAGGCGGCCGAGACGCGCGCGGCGGGCAGGCGGCGTCCGATGCCGGACGTGGTCACGAAGATGCCGTCGGCGGCGCCGCGGGGCACGACCTTGGTGTCACCGGTCACGACGGGGACCCCGGCGGCCGCCGCGGCCGAACCGACGGAGGCGATGATCCGCCGCAGGTCGTCGAGGGGGAAGCCCTCCTCGATGATGTAGGCGACGGTGAGCGCGAGCGGCGTCGCGCCCATCATGGCCAGGTCGTTGACGGTGCCGTGGACGGCGAGCGTGCCGATGTCCCCGCCGGGGAAGAACAGCGGGCTCACGACGAACGCGTCGGTGCTGGTCACCAGGGTGACGCCGGCGACGTCGAGGACGGCGGCATCCTCGAGGACGCCGCCGTCGGGCTGGCCCGCCCGCGCGGCCAGGGCCGAGCCCGCGCCGAGGGCGGGCAGCAGGACGTCCCGGAGCAGCTCGGCGGACAGCTGCCCGCCGCTGCCGTGCCCGAGCGTGACCCGCTCGGTCTCGACGCGGGGGAGCGCGCAGCTGGCGAAGGTGGGGTCAACGGTGGTCACGACGCCCTCCCGGCGGAGTGGTAGGCGGCGCAGGTGCCCTCGGTGGAGACCATCGGCGCGCCGAGCGGGGTGCGCGGGGTGCAGGCCGTCCCGTAGGCGGTGCAGTCGGTCGGCTCGCGGGCGCCGGTGAGGATGTCGCCGGCGATGCAGGCGGGATGCTCCCGGGCGGTCAGCCCGGAGACGGCGAAGCGGGTCTCGGCGTCGTAGCGGGCGAACTCGTCGGTGAGGGCCAGGCCGCTGTCCGGGATGGTGCCGATGCCGCGCCAGGCGCGGTCCCGCACCCGGAACACGCGGCGGATGGCCTCCCGCGCCCGGCTGTTGCCGTCGCGGTGGACGGCGCGGGCGTACTGGTTCTCCACCCGCGCGTGGCCCGCCTCGAGCTGGCGGACGGCCATCAGGATGCCCTCGAGCAGGTCGAGCGGCTCGAAGCCGGTCACGACGACGGGTACCTGGTAACGGTGCGCGATGGGTTCGTACTCCGTCCAGCCCATGACGGCGCAGACGTGGCCGGCGGCGAGGAACCCCTGGACCTGGCGGTCGGGCGCGTCGAGGAGCGCCGTCATGGCCGGTGGGACGAGGACGTGGCTGACCAGGATGCTGAAGTTGGGCAGGCCGAGCTGGTGGGCGCGCAGTACCGCCATGGCGTTCGCCGGCGCGGTCGTCTCGAAGCCGACCGCGAAGAAGACCACCTGGCGGTCCGGGTGCTGTTCGGCCAGGCGTACCGCGTCCAGCGGGGAGTAGACGACGCGGACGTCGGAGCCGCGGGCGCGCAGGGCCAACAGGTCGGTCCCCGTTCCGGGCACCCGCAGCATGTCGCCGTAGGAGGTGAAGATGACCTCGGGACGGGCGGCGATGGCCAGGGCCTTGTCGATGAGTTCGAGCGGGGTCACGCACACCGGGCAGCCCGGCCCGTGGATCATCCGCAGGCCCGCGGGCAGCAGGTTGTCGATGCCCTGGCGGACGATGGTGTGCGTCTGGCCGCCGCAGACCTCCATCAGGGTCCAGGGCCGGGTGGCCGTCGTGTGGATCTCGTCGAGGAGCTGCCGCGCGAGGGCGGGGTCGCGGTACTCGTCGAGGTATCTCACAGCTCCGCCTCCAGGGAGGTGCCCATCGAGCGGAGCATCTCCAGGGTGCGGTGCGCCTCGGCCTCGTCGACCATGCTGATGGCGAACCCCACGTGGACGATCACGTACTCCCCGACCCGTGCGTCGGGGAGGTAGGCGAGGCAGACCTCGCGGGTCAGCCCGTCGAAGTCGACCGTGCCCATGAGCAGGCCGGCGACGTCGACGGTCGCCACGATCCGGCCAGGTATCCCGAGGCACATGCTGGGCCAGTCTCCGGGGCGGTGGACAGGTGCGGCAAGGGACGTCCGGCCCGTCCGATCGGCTCGTACGGACTCCCGCGGCCGAGGCGATGAGGCTGCCGTCCGGCACCAAGGCGCGCACTAACGTCCACTCGCATGACGAGCGAATCCGGCCGGCCGTTGTCCGCGCGGCTGGCGGACGCGGGGGTCGACCGGCGGTCTTTCCTGAGATTCTGCGCGGGTGTCACCGCGACGCTCGCCCTGCCGGCCCAGTTGGCGCCCAAGGTCGCCTACGCGTTGGACAAGGTCGACCGTCCCACCGTGATCTGGCTGGAATTCCAGGACTGCGCCGGTGACAGTGAGGCGTTCCTGCGCTCGCGTAATCCGTCGGCCGCGGACCTGATTCTGGGCATGATCTCGCTCGACTACCACGAGACGGTGATGGCGGCCTCCGGCGCGGCCGCGGAGAAGGCCCGCGACGACGCGGTGGCGAAAGGCGGGCACCTCGTCGTCGTCGAGGGCTCCATTCCGACCGGAATTCCCGGGGCGTGCACGATCGGCGGCAAGTCGGCCGAGGACATCCTGCGCGAGGCGGTCCGTGGCGCGGCCGGCATCATCAACGTCGGCACCTGCTCGGCCTTCGGTGGAATCCCGGCGGCCGGGCCGAACCCGACCGGGGCGGTCCGGGTCGAGGACGTCGTCGGCGGGGTTCCGGTTGTGAACCTGACCGGTTGCCCGGTCAACGCGGACAACCTGACCGCCACCATCGTCCATCACCTGACCTTCGGTGAGTTCCCGGCGCGGGACAGGTTCAGCCGGCCGCTGTTCGCCTACGGGCAGCGCATCCACGACACCTGCCAGCGGCGCGGCCACTTCGACGCCGGCGAGTTCGCCGAGCAGTGGGGCGACGCGGGCCACCGCAACGGCTGGTGCCTGTACCGGCTGGGCTGCAAGGGGCCGAGCACCTTCCACAACTGTCCCAGCGTCCGGTTCAACGGGGGGACGTCCTGGCCGGTGGCGGCCGGGCACGGCTGCGTGGGCTGCTCCGAGCCGGGCTTCTGGGACACCATGTCGCCCTTCTACGACCGGCTGCCGCACGTGGCGACCTCCGGTTTCGACCTCACCGCCGACAAGATCGGCGTCGGCGTGCTGGCAGCCACGGCGACCGGCTTCGCGGCGCACGGCGTCGGCAAGGTCGTCCAGCACCGGGTCGCCGCCCGCCGCGAGAAGCAGGCCGCGCGGGACCTGGTGGAAGACGACGAAGCGCCCACCGACGAAGCGGCCACAGACAAGGCACACGCCGACAAGGCGCACGGCGACGGAGAGACGGGCGAAGCGAGATGAGTCGGCTTGTCATCGACCCGGTGTCGCGGATCGAGGGCCACCTGCGGGTCGAGGTGCAGGTGGACGGCGGTCAGGTCACCGAGGCCTACGCGTCCTCGACGATGTGGCGCGGCATCGAGACGATCCTGACCGGCCGGGACCCCCGGGACGCCTGGCTGTTCGCGCAGCGGATCTGCGGTGTGTGCACCTCGGTGCACGCGCTGGCCTCGGTGCGGGCGGTGGAGGACGCGGTCGGCGCCGTCCCGCCGCTGAACGCCCGGCTGCTGCGGGACCTGATCGCCACGTCACTGTGTGTGCACGACCATGTTGTCCACTTCTACCACCTGCAGGCCCTGGACTGGGTCGATCCGACCGCGGCGCTCGCGGCCGACCCGGTGCGTGCCGCGGCGCTGGCGCAGTCCATCTCCGACTATCCGCGTTCCACGGCCGGCCTGTTCGCCTCGGTACAGACCCGGCTCAAGGTCTTCCTGGAAAGCGGGAAGATCGGGCCGTTCACCAACGGCTACTGGGGGCATCCGGCCTACCGGCTGAGCCCGGAGCTGAACCTGATCGCGTTCAGCCACTATCTCGACGCGCTGGACTTCCAACGGGACTACATCCGGGTGCACGCCCTGCTCGGTGGAAAGAACCCGCACCCGCAGACCTACGTGGTCGGCGGAATGGCGTCCCCGATCGACCTCAACAGCCAGGACGCCATCAACGCGAACACACTGCAGGAGGTGACGCAGATCCTGCAGCGGGGCCTCGAATTCGTCGAGCAGGTCTTCCTGCCGGACCTGCAGGCGATCGGCGCCGCCTATCCCGAGTGGACGACCTACGGTCGGGGCCTGGGCTCCTACATGGTGTTCGGTGACTATTCACTGTCGCCGCCGGGCATCGCCCGGCCACCCCGGGACGGCCTTTTCCCCGGCGGGATCATCCGGAACGGGAACCTCTCGGCGAAACCGGAACCCTTCGACCCGTCCGGTATCGCCGAGTCCGTCGCCCATTCGTGGTTCCGCTACGACGATCCCGGCGCCGCGCTGCCCCCCTGGAAGGGTGAGACGACCCCGCAGTACACCGGACCCGAACCCCCTTTCGAGCAGCTCGACGTCGCCGGGAAGTACACCTGGCTGAAGGCGCCGCGCTACCAGGGAGCGGCCATGGAGGTCGGCCCGGTGGCCCGCATGCTCGTCGGCTACACCTCCGGGGACGCCCGTATCCGCCCGCTCGTGCAGGGCGCGCTCGACGCCCTGCGACTGCCGCCCGAGGCACTGATGTCCACCCTCGGCCGGGTGGTGGCCCGCGGCCTGGAGACCAGGCTGATGGCGCAGTACTCCCTGGAGCTCGTCAACCGGCTGCGTGACAACGTCGCCGCCGGCGACCTGGCCGTCGCCGACACCGGGCGCTGGCGTCCGACATCCTGGCCGGAGGGCGCCCTGCTCGGCGTCGGCTTCCACGAGGCGCCCCGCGGGTCGCTGTCGCACTGGGTCGTCATCGAGGACGGCCGGATCCGCAACTACCAGGCCGTGGTGCCCACCACCTGGAACGCCAGCCCCCGCGACGCGCAGGGGAATCCCGGCGCCTACGAGGCCGCGCTGGTCGGCACACCCGTCGCCGATCCCCAGCGGCCGCTGGAGATCCTGCGCACCCTGCACTCCTTCGACCCCTGCATGGCCTGCGCGGCGCACATCTACGACGCCGAGGGCCGCGACATCATCGAGGTGCGGGTCCAGTGAGCGTGACCGCGCCCGCCCCGCACACCGAGCACGCGGAGCTCGTCCGGTTCCGGGTCTGGGATCTTCCGGTCCGCCTCATCCACTGGCTGCTGGTGCTGGACCTCGTCGCCCTGTCCGTCACCGGCTACCTCATCGGGAACCCGGACATCCACCCGGGCGGCCACGTCTACTGGGTCACCTGGACGAGGAGCATCCACAAGGTCACCGCGTACGTCTTCATCGCGCTCGTCCTGGCCCGGGTCATCTGGCACCTCCGCTCGCCCAACCCCTGGTCCCGGTGGACGGAGTGGATACCCAGCACCCGGGAGCGGCTCGGTCAGATCGTTCCGTCGGTGCGCTTCTACACGTTCCTCTCCCGGGAGGCACCCCCGGTCATCGGCCACAATCCGCTCGCCGGCCTCACCTACACCGTGCTTTACACGATGTTCGGGGTCGAGATCGTCACCGGTCTGGTGCTGTGGGGTGTGGAGGGCACCGGCTGGGCGGCCTGGCTCACCGGCTGGCTGCTCCACGTGGTGTCACTGCCGACGCTCCGGCTCGTCCACCACCTGATCATGTGGCTCACCTGGGGATTCATGATCCACCATCTCTACAGCGCCATCCTGGTCGACCGGGTGGAGGGCACCGGCGTCCTGACCTCGATCTTCTCCGGCCACAAGTTCCTCCCGAAGGACCACCTGTGACGGACCCGGCCGACCTCCGGGCGTCCACCACCCCGACGGACGCCCCCGTTCTGGTGCTGGGCATCGGCAACGAGCTGCTCGGCGACGACGGTGTCGGCGTGGTCGCCGCCCGGCGGCTCGGCACGCCGCCGATCCCCGGGGTCGACGTCCTCGACGGCGGGACGCTCGGGCTGATGCTCATGCCCTACCTGGCGGGCCGCGACGCGGTCCTCATCCTCGACGCCGTCTCCACCGCCCACGGGCGGCCCGGCGATGTCATCGTCATCCCCGACGGGGACGTCCGCCGCGGCCACGGCGTGCGCGCCACCGCCCACGACATCGGCCTCGTCGACGCGCTCGCGGCCACCGAGCTCGCCGGCTGCGCCCCCCGGCGCGTCGCCCTGGTGGGCGTCGTGCCCGAATCCGTCACCGAACGCTGGGGCCTGAGCCCCCTCCTCGACGCCCGCGTGGACGCGCTGGTCGACGCGGCCCGCTCCGTCCTCGCCGAATGGTCCGTGCTCGCCGAAGAGCCCGTGCTCGCCGAACAGAAGGTGCAGGTACCCGGACATGCATGAGGCCGGCCTCGCCCGCTCCGCGGTCAGCGCCATCGCCGAGGCCAGCGAGGGAACCCCGGTGCGGACGGTGGTTCTCGCCGCCGCGGCCGGTGTCGACATCGCCTCGGCCACCGCCGCGTGGCAGTCCGCCGCCGCCGGAACCTGCCTCGAGAACACCCACCTCTCCTGGCAGCACGCGGCGGACCGGCTGCGCTGCTTCACCTGCGCGCACGAGTACGACGGCGCCCGGCTCGACCCCTGCCCCTCCTGCGGCGGCAACGGGCTCGTCGTGGCGGCCGCGGACGAGCTCGCCGTGGTCAGCTGGACCACCTGACCACGGCGAGCTCGTCGACGGTCGCGATCACGTCGGCGTCCTTGTCTCCTGCCCTTCAGACCGGGGTCACCTGCGAGACCCGCCAGCCATCCGGAGTGCCGACGAGGTTGATCTCCTGCACCACCGACCTGGTGGCCGGCTGCCGGCTCAGTACCGCGCCGCCCGCGCTGACGATGGCGAACGGCGTCATGTGCGACGTGAAATGCAGGACCGCGATGGACGAGGTCTCGGTCAGCACCGTCACCGCCTCGATGACCTGCTGGCCGCCGCGCCGGATGCCGCTGGTGCCGTGGCGGAGGCCCCGGCCGCGGCGGCGGGCGGGGCCGCGGCGCGGTCGGAGCCCGACGGGTGGTGGACAACGGCCAGGGCCGCGCTCGCGACACCGAGCACGGCTGCTGTCGCCGCCGCGGCGGCGGTGCGGCGGCGCCGGCTCGCCCCGCCGCGGCGCCGTCCTGGTCCCGGCGGATCGGCGCCGACCGCCGTCGGTGCCGTCTTAGCCGGTGCCGCCGTAGCCGGTGCCGCCGGTTCTACGGTCGGAGACCGTAAGGACGCGAGGGCCGACGCGGGTGGTGGCCCGGGAGGCGGTCCGATGCCGGGAATCGTCAGGACCGGCGCCGCGGCCCGCGGCTGGACCGGCTTGCCCGACCGCACGACCGGCTTGTCCAGCGGTACGCGCGCCCGGGCGGCCGCGGGCACGAGCGACTGGGCCGCCAGCACGCCGGCCACCGGGCGGGTCGATCCGGTCAGCTCGCCGAGCAGGTCGGCGGCGCTCGGACGGTCGGCGGGGTCCTTGCTCATCGCTGCGCGGACGAGCGGGAGCAACCGGACATCGAGGCCATCGAGGCGCGGTTCGTCGTACACGACCCGGTGCATGACGACCGGTATGGCGGCGATCCCGAACGGCGGCTGCCCCGTCCCGGCGAAGGCGGCGACGCCGCCCCACGCGAACACGTCGGCGGCCGCGGTTGTCGTCTCCCGCATGGCCTGCTCGGGTGCCATGAAGGCGGGTGTGCCGACGGTGTCCGAGGCTCCGGTCAGCAGCGAGCCGGACTCCAGCGACAGCGCCACGCCGAAGTCGATGACCCGCGGCCCGGTCTTCGACAGCAGCACGTTGTCGGGCTTGATGTCACGGTGGACGAGGCCGGCGCTGTGGATCGAGGTGAGCGCGGCGGCGATCGCGACGGCGAGCTGGTGCAGGTCGGTGGTGGATAACGGCCCGTGCTCGTCGACCGCGCTCGCGAGCGTCGGCCCGTCCAGGAACTCGGTGACGATGTAGGGCCGCCCGTCGAACACGCCGAAGTCGAGGACCTCCGCGGTGCAGAACGGCGCCACGCTGCACGCGATCCTGGCCTCCCGCTGGAACCGGGCCAGGTACCGCTCGTCGCGGGCCAGATGATCATGGATGATCTTTATGGCGACGGGTCGGCCGTCCGGCGAGTGGGCCAGGTACACCCGGCCCATCCCGCCGCTGCCGAGGACACTGTCCAGGACGTGCGCTCCGATGGACCGGGGATCGGCCGCCCGCAGCGGCGTCCCCCGCTGACCGCCATCCGCGCACCCCCGAAGCTGCCAGTGTCGGAGCACCGACACATGCCGCATAACTGGGCAGAACCCTACCCGCCGTCCGCGCGGTCGTCTGTCTGCGTGCGGCCGGTCCGAGCGGCGATGGCGGCGGACCGGTTGTCGCTTGTCGGCCGGAACATGAGGCGCTCGAGAATCGGCAGGATTTCCGTTGGGCGTCAGCCGGGCCCGGTGGTACGCCACCAGCATGCGCGGGCTGCGCTCCCATGGCTCCAGCGCGTGCCGGAAGATCCGCACGAATCCGTCGTAGAGGGATTCGTCCGGTGTGGGCGGGGTGAGCGGCGTGTGGCTGTGGAGGCCGTGTGGCTGTGGAGGCGAGGAGCGCCTGCGTCTGGCATCTGCCCAGGTCGGCTGGATGATGATTGCCGGCGCCGCCGGCCGCGGCCACCCCGCCCCGGAGCCCGGAGACCCCGGAGGTAACGCCGTCGGAAGTGCCCGCGGGCGGGAGAACAAAGGAAAAAACCTGCCGATGAACCGGTTACCCGGCCGCCTGCGCCGTTTATCGGTTCTCGTCCTCGCCCTTGGCATCATTCTCGCGGTGTGTTCGAACTCCTCCGATGACAACACCACCTCTGACGCGCCACCGGCGCAGAGTGCCAACGCCTTCTTCGCCCGGGCATCGGTGATCGCCGCCACGAACAAGTTCACCGACTACAGTGCGGACGGCCTGGTCAAACGGCTCCAGGCTCGACTGCGTTGTCCTGCTGAAGATCGTCAAGGGCGGCAAGTTCGAGATTGTCGGCGGTACCAAGGACAAGCCGTTCGTCTGCTGGTCCAACGCCAACCGCGACTGGTCCGAGCCGAAGCCGACCAAGCTTCGCCTGACCGAACCGCCGTTCGGGGGAGCGGGCACCACCCGAGGCGGTGGGCGAGCGATCGGCGGCATCCCACCGCTCCACGTCGGCGGTCTACCGTGGGAAGAGCCTGCCCCAGGGTGCCGCTGCGTCTGGCGAGGTGGACGGTGGATGAGGGATCGCTGTACGAGGTGCTCGGGATCGTCCGCACCGCGACCGACGCCGAGATCCGGGCCGCCTACCGCCGCGCGGCCAAGCACGCCCATCCGGATGCGGGCGGTTCGCCCCGGTCGTTCCAGCGGGTCCATGCGGCGTATCGGGTCCTGGGCGATCCTGCCCGCCGGCGTGCCTACGACCTGGGAGTCGCCCGGTCGGCCGAGGCCAGGGCCCGGCCCGGCGCGTCCCCGTCCACCCCGTCCACCCCGGCTGACGCGGGCGGCCGCGCGGGCGGGGTGAGCCGGCCCGTCAGCCGGGCCGATGGCGGTGTTCCCCACCCGGACGCGGGAGCGGCGCCGCTACCTCATCGCGATGGCCGTGTGCCTGCTGTTGTTCGTGCTGGCGGGAACAGTGGTGCGGCTGTTCTCCGTCCCGGCGGCGCTGGGAATGATGATCCTCGCCATGGTCATCCCGCCGGCGGCGGTGATCTCCGTCAGCCGCCCACCGCCCCACCGCTGACCGGAGCCCGCCGCACCCGGCGTCCAGCTCGCGGCCCGGCGACATCCTCGTCACCAAGTACGCGCGTAGCGCCTTCACCGGGACGGGTCTGGGGCGCAGCGGCTCCTGGGTGACGAGGTCACCCAGGTGACCGTCGTGGGGCTCGCGACGGGTACCACCCAGGACGTCCTGGCCCTCCTCGCCAGCCGGTCATGACCACGCCGGTCCGCCGCCCGCGCGCCGTTCGGGTGTTCTGCGGTTCCGTGCGGTGCCGCGGAACACCATGATCGGAAAAGGCGTCATGATCGGCGATGTCGGGGGCGTCGCCGGTGTCCCGGGCCGGCCCGCAGCCCCGGGCCCCGCGGCCCCCTGGCCACCCGCGGGCTCCTGACCAGCAGGGAGGAAAACTGTCGGTGGCGGATGCGAGCCTGCTCGCATCCGCTGATCGACGACACCCCTGGGCCCGGTGATCACAGTGATCGAACAGGTACCTTCCCCGGCAGCCGCCGCGTCCCCCACGCCCGACACCGACCCGACAGCCGGCCTGAACCTCGTGCCGCCAGGCCTGGACGCGCAGACCGCACCGCTGGCGGATCTGGAAGCCGCGATCTGCGGGTGGGCAGGGCGGCTCGCGGCTGCGACCTGCGGCTGGCTGGTCCTCCTCTCCGCCTTCGAGCGGCGGGGCGGCT
>NZ_UBIZ01000203.1:0-13854 GCF_900465275.1 Parafrankia sp. Ea1.12
GCAAGGCCGACTACATGTGGAGCAAGCAGGCCGTCTGCGCCTACGTCGCCACCCAGGCGATGCCCCTGCTCAAGCAGGGCATCCGCATCAACGCGATCTGCCCCGGCCCCACCGACACCCCGCTGGCCCAGACGAACAAGGAGACCTGGCTCGGCTTCGGCGCCGACTACCGGGCCGAGCTGGGCATCGAGGCCGCGACCTCGCTGGAACAGGCCTACCCGCTGCTGTTCCTCTGCAGCGACGCCGCCTCCGCCATCAACGGCATCACCATCGTCACCGACTCGGGGTACTTCTCCGCCGGCCTCACCGAGGTCTTCCCCGCGGCCACACCGATCGTCCGGTTCCTCTCCGGCCGCTAGGCCCGACGCATGACCGTGCCGGGTGCCGGGTGCCGGCACCCGGCACGGTCGCTAACCGCCCCCGGCGGGACGGCGGTAACACGGGGGCTCCTTCCCGGAACAGGGTGGAATGACAACCACGAACAGTGACGAGCGGCTGCCGGACGCGCACATCATCAACGAGCTCGGATTCCAGACGACCCGCGTGGGCGACGAGCTCCACGGGTCCGCGGCCGTCGTTCCCGAGATGTTCGTGCCCGGTACGACCAGCATCCGCACGTCGATCCTCGCCACCTGGGCGGACATCGTCGCGGGATACATGGTGCTGGACTTCCTCCAGCCGCGCGTCCCGGTCACCCTCGACCTCGACATCCACGTCCACGAACCGCTGCGGGAGCTCGAGCGGGTCGACGCCGCCGGGCGCCTGGTGAAGAAAGGCCAGTCGGTCGCGGTCATCGAGATCGAGCTGACCGGCGCCGACGGCCGCGGCATCGCCGCCGGCGTAGCCTCGTTCATGGCGGCCCCCGACCCGGCGATGCTGATGGACCCGGAGATGCTGCGGCGCCGGGAGCTGCCCGTGCAGCGCGGGCGGCTGCGGGTCCCCTTCGCCGAGCGCGCGCGGTGCGAGATCCGCGAGCCGGGCGTCGCCGTGCTGGCGCACGGGCACGACGGGCTGAACGCGTCCCGCAGCCTCAACGGCGGGCTGATCGCCCTGGCGGCCGAGGAGGCCGCGTTGTCCCTCGCCGCGGGCCCCACCAGCCTTTCGGTCCTGGCGTTGCGCTACCTGCGGCCGGTGCGAACCGGCCCCGCCGTTGCGACGGCGACCGTGGGATCCGGTGGCCTCGGCAAGGTCGAGGTCCGGGACTCCGGAGACGGCGGCCGGCTCGCTGTCTACGCCGTGACCAGGACATTCCCGGCCGCGGCCGGCCGCGGCACACAGACGGCCCCGGCCCGCTGACGGCCGTGGCACAGAGAGGACGACCAGCAGCGATGCGCCCACTCCCCGAGCTCACCCCCGCCACCGAGTGGTTCTGGACCTCCGGCGCCGACGGCACCCTGCGGGTGCAGGGCTGTTCCGACTGCGGCCAGCTCGTTCACCCGCCGGTGCCGATCTGCCCGAAGTGCCGCAGCCGCAACTGGGCGCCGACGGCGGTGTCCGGCCGGGCCACGGTCGTCGGGTTCACGGTGAACGCGCAGCAGTGGTCACCGGCGATGAAGCCGCCGTACGTGATCGCCAACGTGGCCCTGGCGGAGGACGCCGGCGTCCGGCTGACCACGAACATCATCGGCTGTGAGCCGAAGGACGTGCACATCGGCCAGGAGGTCGACGTCCGGTTCGAGCAGCACGAGGACGTCTGGCTCGCCCTGTTCGAGCCGACCGGCACGACCGACCCGACCGACCGCGTCGGTGAGCCGAACCTGCCCACCCCCCGCGCGCCGCTGAGCTCGGACCGCTTCGAGCACCGCGTGGTCCTCTCCGGCATCGGGCGCTCGGCGATGGGGCGCCGGCTCATGGTCGACCCGCTGTCACTGACCGTCGACGCCTGCCTCAAGGCGGTCGAGGACGCCGGCCTGCGGCTGGAGGACATCGACGGGCTCTCCACCTACCCGGGGGCCGGCGCGGCGGGAATGAGCGAGGGCGGAGTGAGCGCCGTCGAGGAGGCGCTGCGCATCCACCCGACCTGGACGAACGGCGGCGGTGACCTGCCCGGCCCAGGTGGCTCGGTCATCACCGCGATGATGGCCGTCGCCTCGGGCCTGTGCCGGCATGTCCTGTGCTTCCGGACGGTGTGGGAGTCCACCTACCGGGCGCTCGGCCTGGGCCAGGCACCCGCGCGGGTCTCCAACCCTTCCTCGCTGTGGCGCGCGCCGTTCGGGGCGCTGTCGGCGGCGAACTGGATCGCCATGAACGCCAACCAGTACTTCCACCGTTACGGCGCCGACCGGGAGATGCTCGCCGCGATCGCCCTCAACGGCCGGGCCGGCGCGGCGCGCAACCCGGCGGCCATCTACCGGGAGCCGCTGACCCTCGACGACTACATGTCGGCGCGGCCCATCACGACGCCGTTCGGGCTCTACGACTGCGACGTCCCGTGCGACGCGTCGATCGCGGTCATCGTCTCCGACGCCTCGGTGGCCGGCGACCTGCCGAAGCCGGCCATCCGCGTCGAGGCGGTCGGGACGCAGATCCTCGAGCGGGTCTCCTGGGACCAGGGCATCATCACGCACGAGCCGCAGGTGCTGGGCCAGTCCTCGCATCTGTGGACCAGAACGGACATGCGCCCCTCGGATGTCGACCTGGCCCTGGTCTACGACGGCTTCACCTTCAACGCGATCTCCTGGATCGAGGCGCTGGGATTCTGCGGCATCGGCGAGGCCAAGGACTGGCTGGACCAGGGCCGGCGGATCGCGATCGACGGCGAGCTACCCGTCAACCCGCACGGCGGCCAACTCTCCGAGGGCCGCACCCACGGGTACGGGTTCTTCTACGAGGCGATCACCCAGCTTCGCCACGAGGCCGGCGAGCGCCAGGTCGCCGACGCGCGGACGGCCGTGGTCACCTCCGGCGGCGGCACGCCGTCCGGCGTACTACTCCTCCAGCGCGACGGCGTGTGAGCCGCGCCGGAACCCATCAGCGCAGCGCAGGAGCCCATCGGCGCAGCGCGGAGACGTAGCGGCGCAGCACCGGGACAGAGCGGCACCAAGAGGCACGTTGCGGACGGATCAAAGCCGTACCAGTTATGACATAGTCACGGTCATGACGGAACTAAGCTGGGATCCGTTCGACAAGGTGATCCACCTTGCGCCGTACGACGTGTGGCGCCGGATACGCGACGAGGCGCCGGTGTACCGCAACGACAGGCTCGACTTCTTCGCGCTGTCGCGGCACGCCGACGTCGAGGCCGCCCACCGGGATCCGGCGACCTACAGCTCGGCGCACGGCACCGTCCTGGAGATCATGTCGCCGGAGCCGATGCAGACCGGGCTCATCATCTTCATCGACCCGCCGACGCACACCGAGCTGCGCACCCTGGTCTCCCGGGCGTTCACCCCCCGGCGGATCTCGGCGCTCGAGGACTCCATCCGGGCCCTGTGCGCCGAGATGCTCGACCCGCAGGTGGGCGGGAGCGGGTTCGACTACGTGCAGGACTTCGCGGCCCAGCTCCCCTCCAAGGTCATCTCCGAGCTGATCGGGGTCGACCCGGCTGACCGCGAGGACGTCCGCCAGCTCATCGACCAGACCTTCCACCTCGAGGAAGGCGCCGGGATGATCAACGACATCTCGTTCGGCGCCCAGATCAGGCTGCACACCTACTGGAGCGAGCAGATCGAGCTCCGCCGCCGCCAGCCCCGCGACGACATGATGACCGCTCTGGTCGAGGCGGAGGTCAAGAGCGAAACCGGCTCCCGGCGCCTCACCACGCAGGAGGCCGCCGACTTCACGAACCTGCTCGTCAGCGCCGGCACCGAGACGGTCGCCCGGCTGCTCGGCTGGGCGGGTTTCGTCCTGGCCGCGCACCCCGACCAGCGCGCCGAGATCGCCGCCGACCCGTCACTGATCGGCAACACGATCGAGGAGCTGCTGCGCTACGAGGCACCCTCCCCGGTGCAGGGCCGGGTGCTGACCAGGGAGGTGGAGCTGCACGGCACGGTCCTCCCCGCCAAGTCGAAGGTCCTGTTGCTCACCGGCTCGGCCGGCCGGGACGAACGGAAGTACCCCGACGCCGACCGGTTCGACATCCACCGCCGGTTCGACAGCCATGTCTCCTTCGGCCACGGCGTGCACTTCTGCCTCGGTGCCTCCCTCGCCCGGCTCGAGGGGCGGGTCGCGCTGCAGGAGACCCTGCGCCGCTTCCCCGAATGGGACGTCGACCACGACCGCGCGGTCCGCCTGCACACCAGCACCGTCCGCGGCTACGAGAAGCTCCCCATCACCCTCGGGTAGCACTCTGACCACAATCCTTCTCGGATTGGTCGGGCGACTTGTGGTCGGGAATTCTCCCAGCGCGTTGTCGGCGTTTGGAGCGGACGCTGGCGTGTTCCCGGCGGGCGCGGCGAACCGGGTGAACGGTCCACCCGTCCATCTCCATACCGAGTACCACAGGACCGTCTGACACCCAACACACCATCACGGCACCGTTGCACGCAACGTGACGAAACGTCACCGGACAAGGCTCGATGAGCTGCTGGCAAAGCATGCGTCGCTTTGACCACTTGAATCCACCTCATCAAAACAGGATTCCGACGCGAACCGGCATGCTCCCTGACCTCGGGTGAAGCAGCACGGGATCGGGGTGTCGATCTGCCGATCCAGATCGGAGTGGCTGAACCCGCCGGTATCATGAGGTCTCTGGGTTACGCTGCGCGCTTCGGTGTCGACGCGGGCGCGGGGAATTGCGGGAAATGCGGGCTTCCCTGAAAGATCAGGGCACAGTGGGGCCTGATCAGCTATCCGTGCGCCGGCGCGTGGCCACGACGCACGGCGCCACGACGGGCGCGAACTTCTACTTTTGCTTGTTTGGCGGGCCCAGAGCTACGCCTAAGTAGATTACGGAATTTTTCAGGAAGGACCGATATGACGCCGATTCCGGTGACGGCGCCGGGGAGAACTTCGCTTCCACTTACTCGGGATCACGCCTCGCTTATCATTCACGGAAAGGACCGAACCGGTATCGTCGCGGCAGTCGGATCGGTGCTGAGTGCCCACGGCGCGAACATCGTTTCGCTTGACCAGTACTCCGACAATCCGCAGGGTGGCGCATTTTTCCAGCGGACGGTCTTCAGTCTCGACAATCTAAAGGCGGTGCTGCCTGACATTGAGAAACACCTTGCGACGAAGCTGGCCAAGGAACTCGGGCTGGAGTTCTCGGTCCGTGACATGTCCGTGCCGAAGCGTGTTGCGATCTTCGCCTCGAAGCCCGACCACTGTCTGCTCGACCTTCTGTGGCGCCAGCGGCGAGGCCAACTCCCGATCGTTGTCTCAATGGTGATTTCGAACCATCCGGACTCGGCCAGCGAGGTTCGCAGTTTCGGGATTCCGTTCTTTCATGTGCCTTCCGCGGGCCCAGAAAAATCCGCCGCGGAAGCCGTGCATCTGCGCTTGCTCCGAGGTAACGTGGATTTCATCGTCCTCGCACGGTATATGCAGATTCTGTCGGCAGACTTCATCACAGAGGTTGCCGTGCCGATTATCAATATTCACCATTCTTTCCTGCCGGCCTTCGTCGGAGCCGGGCCATACATCAAGGCAAAGGAGCGTGGGGTGAAACTTATCGGCGCGACGGCCCACTACGTGACCGCCGATCTAGACGAGGGCCCGATCATCGAGCAGGACGTTGTTCGGGTGACGCATGCCGATACCATTGCCGATCTCCAGCGCCATGGGGCCGACGTGGAAAGGGCGGTTCTATCCCGCG
Organism: Parafrankia sp. Ea1.12; assembly: GCF_900465275.1. Classification (NCBI taxonomy): domain Bacteria; kingdom Bacillati; phylum Actinomycetota; class Actinomycetes; order Frankiales; family Frankiaceae; genus Parafrankia; species Parafrankia sp. Ea1.12. The sequence goes on from NZ_UBIZ01000203.1 coordinate 5,756, forward strand.
CAGTACAGTGGCACAGCGAGGATCGTGTGATCCGAAATGACAACAACACGATTGTCTTTCGCTGAATAGCGGACGTCCGAAAAGAGTCGGCGAGGTCAGATGATCCGCCCACCGAGCGGTCCGCGCCGTCGTATGACGCGCCGGTAGACAGACCGACGGCCTGCCCGGTCATGCGGACGTCGTCGTCGCGACGTCGGCGACATGGCGACCGTGTTGGCCGGCGGCAGCCCACTGGACGCAGCCGTGCGGCTACGTTCAGTGGGACCCGGACCCACCGCCATCCCGGCCCCGGTCAGGATGGCAGCGCCACCGCGCCGGGCTCGCGCGTTCCCCCCTGGCGTGGCTGGCCGCCGCCGACGTCGGGATCCCGTCTCGCCCTTGCGCCACGCCGTGGCCCCGGACACCGCGAGGCGGCTCGCTCGGGTACATCTACGGGACCCGAAAAAAATCGGGCGGCGATGTCGAGAACCCGTGGCTGGCTCCGTCCCCGCGGTGAACGCGACGAGGATGGGTCGCACCAGCACCGAGGAGAAGCACGATGGCCAAGTACCTGCTGCTCAAGCACTACCGCGGCGCCCCGGCCGCGGTCAACGACGTACCCATGGACCAGTGGACGCCGGAGGAGATCTCGGCCCACATCCAGTACATGAACGACTTCGCGGCCCGGCTCGAGGGGACCGGCGAGTTCGTCGACGGTCAGGCGCTCGCCCCCGAGGGGATGTGGGTCCGGTACGACGGCGAGGGCCGCCCGCCGGTCACCGACGGCCCGTTCGCCGAGACCAAGGACCTCATCGCCGGCTGGATGGTGATCGACGTCGACAGCCAGGAGCGGGCCGTCGAGCTGGCCGGGGAGCTGTCGGCCGCTCCCGGGGCGGGCGGGAAGCCGATCCACGAGTGGCTCGAGGTGCGCCCGTTCCTGACCGCGCCGCCCACCATCACGGAGTGACCTCCGAGGTGAACCGTCACGGAGTGACCTCCGGGGTGGACGAGGTCCTGCTCCGGAGCCTCACACCGAGCGTGCTCGGGATCCTCGTCCGCCGCGGAGCCGACTTCGCGGCGGCCGAGGACGCCGTGCAGGACGCGCTGGTCGAGGCGGTCCGCGTCTGGCCGGCCGACCCGCCGCGGGACCCGAAGGGCTGGCTGGTCACCGTGGCCTGGCGCCGGTTCCTCGACGCGGCCCGGGCGGACACCGCCCGCCGCCGGCGTGAGGACCTCGTCGACGAGGAGCCGGCTCCCGGGCCCGCGCCCGCGGTCGACGACACGCTCCAGCTCTACTTCCTGTGCGCCCACCCGTCGCTGACGCCGTCGTCCGCGGTCGCGCTCACGCTGCGCGCCGTCGGAGGGCTGACCACCCGCCAGATCGCCCAGGCCTACCTGGTGCCCGAGGCGACCATGGCGCAGCGCATCAGCCGGGCCAAGCGCACCGTCACCGGCGTGCGGTTCGACCAGCCCGGCGACGTCGCCACCGTGCTGCGCGTCCTCTACCTGGTCTTCAACGAGGGCTACTCCGGCGACGTCGACCTCGCCGCCGAGGCCATCCGGCTCACCCGGCAGCTCGCGGCCGCGATCGACCACCCCGAGGTGGCGGGGCTGCTCGCCCTCATGCTGCTCCACCACGCCCGGCGCGCCGCCCGGACCGCGCCCGACGGCAGCCTCATCCCCCTCGCCGAGCAGGACCGCCGCCGGTGGGACACCACGTCGATCGCCGAAGGCGTCGCGATCCTGCAGGCGGCCCTCGCCCGCGACCAGCTGGGCGAGTTCCAGGCCCAGGCCGCCATCGCGGCACTCCACGCCGACGCACCCACCGCCGAGGAGACGGACTGGGTGCAGATCGTCGAGTGGTACGACGAGCTCACGCGCCTGACCGACAGCCCGGTCGTCCGACTCAACCGCGCGGTGGCCGTCGGCCAGGCCGACGGACCACGCGCCGGCCTGGCGGCGCTCGCGGCGCTGGACGACTCACTACCCCGCCACGCGGCGGTGGCGGCCTACCTCCACGAACGCGACGGCAACCTGGCGACCGCGGCACGGCTGTACGCCGAAGCGGCCCAGAAGGCACCCAATCTCGCCGAACGCGACCACCTGACCCGCCAGGCCGCCCGGCTCAACACCCGCCGGTGCCACTGACTGACCCCCAGACCCCCAGACCGTCCGCGCGGTCGCGGGGTTCCGGAAGTTCAGGAGAGGTGCAGCTCCTAGCCGGCTTCCCCTGCGGCCGACGGGTCGGCGCCGGTCGCTCCCAGGTTCGCCAGGACGTGCGACGGTGCGTGGTTCGAGAAACCGGTGCCCGGCCAGTTCAGCCATCCCGACGAGGCGTAGGTGCCGCCGTCGGGGTGCAGGGTCGAGCCGGTGACATAGGTCGAGAGACCGGAGGCGAGGAAGACCACGCAGCCGGACACGTCGGCGACCTCGCCGGCCCGGCCCATCGGGATGCCGACGCGGATCCCGACCTCGGTCGAGTACGCGCCGTCGCCGCCTGTCATCTTGGTCATGTTGGGAGTCGGGGTGTAGTCGGGGGCGACGTTGTTGACCCGGATCCGGTCGGGGGCGAGCTCCACGGCCAGGGTCCGGCCGAACTGCTCCACCGCGGCCTTGGCCGCCGAGTAGACCGCGAACCCGGGGGCGGCCCGGTGCGCCTCGATGGTGGTCAGGTTGATGATGCTGCCGCCGCGCCCACCCGCCTGCATCCGGGGGGCGGCCAGCGAGCAGGCGTGCAGCACGTGCATGAGGTTCATGCGCAGCAGCGCGTTCCAGCCGTTCGGGCTGGTCTCCACGAAGGGTGCGCGGAAGGTGCCGCCGACGACGTTGACCAGGGTGTCGACCCGTCCCCAGCGTTCGTCGACGGCGGCGAACAGCGCCGCGAGCACGTCGGGGTCGCGGGCGTCGCCGTGGTGCACGATCGCCTCGGCGCCCTGCTCATCCAGCGCGGCCTGCAGGGCGTCGATCGCGTCCTTGTCGATGTCGACCACCGCGAGGCGCACGCCGTTGGCCGCCAGGTCGGTGGTCACGGCCCCGCCGATGCCCCCCGCTCCCCCGGTGACCACGGCGACGCTGCCCGCCAGCCCGCCTCTGTCCTCGAACCAACCCATGAACCCGCGCCTCCACTCCACGTCACGACCGGCACGACGTCACGACCGGCCCCGCCACCCGACTGACACAACCGCGCCCGCGACCTGAACTCGGCACGGCGACCGACGTTCAGATCCGGGCGCGCGTCACGAGAGGTGGGCCGCGCCGAAGGCCTCGATGAACTCGATGGTCTCGGCGGCGGACCGGGTGTGGGACGAGACCACCGCCCAGGTCACGCCCGCCTTCTCGATCTCGGCCAGGGCTTCGCCGTGACGATCCTCGCTGACGTTCTCCGCCGAGATGGCGGTCGAGTAGGAGTACATCACGTCGATCAGGTCGGTCCGGCCGTTCGCGGCGGCGGTGTCCCGCACCTCGCGGATCATGCCGGCGAGCTCGCCGATCGAGCCGATCGAGGCCGTGCGGGCCGTGTTGACCAGCTGCGGGCCGCCGGACATCGGCATCCAGCCCTGCGCGCGGGCCGCCACCCTGCGCCGGCTCAGCTTCGAGTTGCCGCCGATCCAGATCGGGATCGGGTCCTGGACGGGCCGCGGGCGGGCGATCACGTTGCGGGCGTCGAAGTGCAGGCCCTTGTAGCTGAACGGCTCACCGCTCCAGTGCAGCGGCAGCGCGTCGAGGATCTCGTCGAACAGCGTGTTGCGCTCGTCGATGTCGACACCGAGCGCGTAGAACTCGGACTTCTGGTAGCCGGTGCCGATCCCGAGGGTGAAGCGGCCGCCGGAGAGCTTGTCGACGGTCGCCGCGGCCTTGGCCAGCAGGAACGGGTTGCGGTACGGCGCGACCGACAGGTAGGTGAGCAGCCGCAGCCGGGTGGTCGCGGCCGCGACGTAGCCCAGCGCGACGAACGGGTCGAGGCTCTGGTGCCCGCCGTTGTCGAGCCAGCGGGCTCCGGGGACCGGGTGCTCGGTCAGCGAGAAGCCGTCGAAGCCGGCGCGCTCGGCGGCCGCCGCCACTTCGTGTAACGGACCGGGATCGAGCATGTCACCATCGGTGCCCGAGGTCTCCGGGTAGTGAAAGATGAAGCGCATCGTCGTCACCTCGTCGTACGTCCGCCGCGGGCCTGTCCGTGGAATCTGTCTACCAGAAAATTGACACTAAAGTCAGAAATCCTGGCCGGCTCCGGACGCACCGGGAACGGCCACACCGGTCACGGATCCGGTCGCGAGCCGGTGCCGGCCACGGCCTCGCCCCGGTGACGGAACGCGAGGTCAGGGCTGGTAGCGGTAGCCCATCCCCGGCTCGGTGGTCAGGTGGCGCGGGCGGGTGGGGTCCGGCTCGAGCTTGCGGCGCAGCCGGTTGATGTAGAGGCGCAGCGACGACGTGTCGGCGGCGTAGGCCGGCCCCCAGACCTGGCTGACCAGCGCGCGGCTGCTGACGAGCTTGCCCGGGTTGCGGACGAGCGCCTCCAGCAGCCGCCACTCCGTGGGGGTCAGGTGGACGGCCGACCCGCCCTCGGCCTGGGCTGTCACCGCCTTCGCCGCGAAGTCCACGCGGTAGTCGCCGACGTCCGCGGTGGGCCCGGTCTCGGCGGCCGGGGCCCGGCGGGCGACGGCGCGCATCCGGGCCAGCAGCTCCTCGACGGAGAACGGCTTGGTGATGTAGTCGTCGGCCCCGGCGTCCAGTGAAGCGATCTTCTCCTGCCCGGCCGTCCGCCCGGACAGGACAATGATCGGGACGCCGGTCCACCCGCGCAGGCCGTGGATGACCTCGATGCCGTCCATGTCCGGCAGGCCCAGGTCGAGCAGCACGATGTCGGGCGGGTGGGCGGCGGCCTCCGTCAGCGCGTGCCCGCCGTCGACCGCGGTGCGGACCTCGTAGCCGCGGGCGCGCAGGGTGATCCGCATCGCGCGCAGCAGCTGCGGCTCGTCGTCGACGAACAGCACCCGGCCCCCGGCCCGTGGCGCGGATTCCTCGCTCATGCCCCGCTCCCGTCGCGTGCCATGCCCGTCCCAGCATGGCAGTGCGCCGCGCGGCGCGGGACGCGGTCGGTCATCCGACAGCGGGGCCTGCCGGTCGCCGGACCGGGGGCGACCTAGCATCCGAGATCGACTACGGAGAGTAACCATTGCGATTCTCGGGAGGCGCCCATGACGACCACCACGAGAGCGCGGGGGCGAGCCGAGGCGCTCGCCGCGCTCACCGCCGCCGGCGCGATCGGCGCCGCGGTGGCACTGGCCCCGCCGGCCGCGGCGGCCATCCCCGGGCCCACCTACCACGGTGGCGGGCTGGAACTGATCGCCCTGGACCTGCCGGCGGGGACCGCCACCGGATACGCCCTCGACGTGAACGACGACGGCGTGGTCATCGGGCAGGCCTGGGACAACGCGTTCAACCAGAAGGGGGTCGTGTGGCGCGACGGCGTCCCCACCACGATCCCGGGCGCGATGCCGTGGCAGGTGAACGACAGCGGCCAGGTCGTCGGCTCGCTGTACTCGGACACCGGGCAGAGCCGGGGGTTCGTCTGGGAGAACGGGACGCTGACGACGCTGGAACCGACCGATCCCGGGCCGGACCGCTACAGCTATGCCGGCTCGATCAGCGCCGACGGCACCGTGGTGGGCCTGAGCGGCACGAACACTCCGCTGGCGGACTACGACCCGACCGAGGGCGCCACCAAGCAGGCGCCAGCCGGCGAGGCGGGATCCGAGGAGGCCGACGACGTCTTCCCGGACTACCAGCCCCAGATCCGCGCGACGGTCTGGCGGAACGGGACCGCGGTCGACCTGGGCACGCTCGGCGGCTCGTGGAGCAGCGCCGACCTGATCAACGACCATGGTCAGGTCGCGGGGAGCAGCGCAACCGCGGACGGCTCCGAGCATGCCTTCCTGTCCGGGCCGGGCGGGCTGCGTGACCTCGGAACCCTCGGCGGGCCCTCCAGTACCCCGCTCGACATCAACAACCGCGGCCAGGTCGTCGGGGTCAGCGAGACCGCGGACAGGCACAGCCACGCGTTCCTCTGGGAAAACGGGCGGATGCGCGACCTGGGCACGGCCGCCGGGCTCACCGAGAGCTCGGCTGTCGCGATCAACGAGCGCGGCCAGGTGCTGGTCGAGAGCCACGAGCAGATCTCGTACCCGTTCGAGGGGGAGCCCACGAGCACCGTCGGAATCTTCCCGGCGCACACCGCCTCGACCGCATACATCTGGACCGCTGGCCAGCAGCAGGCGGTGACCGGGCTCGGCGGCAACACCTTCTCCCCCGTCAAACTCGCCGACGACGGCACCGTCATCGGCTCGGCCGTGACGCCGGACGGCGTGGACCGGCCCTGGCTGTGGTCCGGGGGCGTACCCCACGACCTCAGCGGCCCTGCGCCCCTGCAGCCCGGCCAGGCGTCCGGGATCAACCGGTCGGGCCTGGTGGTCGGCCACGCGGGGTCCTTCACCAAGCAGGTCCCGGTGATCTGGCGGCGCACCTGACGCCGGCGGGCTAACCGTGGGAGCGGTGCGCGGCGGACCCGGAACCCGCGCCGGCCAGGGCCCGGCCGGCCGGCCCGGCGGGTGTGGGGGTGCCGGCCGGCGCCGGCCGGCCGCCGGGCCGGGCCGGTTCGCCGCGCCGACGGGCCAGGTACCAGCGCACCGACGAGTCGACCTCACGGCGCAGCCGCCGCACGGCCCCGACCTGCATCGCCCGGTGTGCCTGGTACCGCCACGGCGGCTGGTCGCCCTGCCGGGTGGCCATCGCGTAGGCGAAGGCCACCGGGTCGGGGTCGCCGCCGGTGGCCGGCCTGGCCCGGTCGAGCTGGCCGTCGATCCGCTCGAACCAGGCCATGCTCGTCCGGGCCCGGGCCTGCAGCGGGGCCAGCGCGGCCCGGCCGGCCCGGTCGAACTCGGCCAGCGCCACCGGGACCTCGCCGTGCTCGTAGAGCATCTGGGCGAGCATGACGCCGTCCATCATGGCCAGGGCCGTGCCGGAGCCGAGCGTGAAGTGGGTGGTGTGGGCGGCGTCGCCCAGCAGCACCATGTTGTCCCAGTACCAGCTGCGGTTGCTGACCTGGCCGAACCGCTGCCAGCGGGCGGGCCGGCGCAGCTGGTCGATCAGGCCCTCGCCGGCCAGCGGGCCGGCGAAGATCTTCCCGAGCAGGCGTAGTCCCTCGCCGTCGTCCGTGCCGAGGCCGAGCGCGTCCCAGGTCCGCGGCGCGCACTCGACGATGCAGGTGCTCACCTCCGCCCCGGACGGGTAGGCGTGGAACCAGACCCAGCCGGCCGGGGTCGGCTCGAACGCGAACGTGAAGCGCTCGAAGCGCCGGGGCGTGCCCAGCCAGATGTAGCGGTTGCCACCGGTGTCGACCCGGGTGCCGAACCGGTCCGCGAACATGCTGCGCACCTGACTGTTCGCGCCGTCGGCGGCGATCACAAGGTCGGCGTCGGCGTGCGCGCCGAGGCCGCCGAGGCACCCCAGGTCCGCCAGGTCGGTGAGGTCGGCGACCTCGCGGTCGTGCTCGACCCGCACGCCGAGCTCCTCGGCGCGCCGGGTGAGGATGTCGAGCAGGGCCGCACGCTGCACGCTGAAGCCGTAGCCGGCGAAGTGCGCCGCCCGTTCGCCGCCCAGGCTGATGTCCTGCTCCTGCCAGAGCGTGGACGCGCCGCGGATCTCCCGGGCGCTGTCGGGATCATTGCGGAACAGGACGTCGAGCAGGTTGTCCCAGTAGACGACACCCCAGCCGTAGGTGGCGCCGGGCGGGTCGCGGTCGATGATGGTGATCTCGTGACCGGCGTCCCGGCGCTTGGCGGAGATGGCGAAGTAGAGCCCGGCCGGGCCCCCGCCCACACAGACGATCCTCACGAGACCCCCCTGGTCACGAAATCCTCGTCGGCACCGATCGGGACCGGTGCCCGTAAATGGGGCGAGGCCGCGCAGCGCGGCCCTTGCTCGCCGACCTGCACGACCTCACTTCGCCACTTCGCCACACCGGCGGGCGGCGACGACGGCGGGCTGGCCCGCCGCTGGACTACCGGTCCTGGGAATGCGCGGTCAGGCTGGTCTCACCAGCCCCAGCCGCCCCATCCCCAGCC
>NZ_UBIZ01000296.1:0-57598 GCF_900465275.1 Parafrankia sp. Ea1.12
GTGCCCGCCTCGCCCCCGCGCCGCCACGGAGCCGCTGGTCCAGGCGGGATCGCGACGCGCGGTGCGGGCGGCCTCGGCGCCGGGCCGGTGCTGGCTCGCGCCGGCGCGCCGGCGGGCGGCGTCGACCCCCGGATCAGGCTCCGCTCCGGCGGCGCCGGCCGGCTGACCCACTAGCGTTTTCTCCCGGACCGGTCCCGGCGTACATGTCGGGACCGGTCTGACGCGTCCGGCCGCCGTCCGGCGACCGCCACGCCCTGACGGACGCCCTGACGGGCCCGCCCGGTACGCCGCACCACCGATGACGGCCCCCGACCGGCCCGCGGGCCACTCGACGCCGGCCCGCCCGGCCACCGCGCCACTCGATGCGTTTGGTTCCCGTTGTTTTTCTGGGCGGCGTTGGTGGTCGCGCCGGTCGGGTCCGGGTCCGCCGGTCCGACCCGCTCCGGTCGGCCCGCGTGGTTCCGGTAGTTCTTCTGTTGTGATTTTTTGGCGGCTCGGCCCGGCGGTCCGGGGGGTGTGGCCCGGCGCTCGTGTTACCTCTTGTTACCGGCCGCCGATGTCGAGGAATGCACTTCTTTCGCCCTGCTGCCTTTCCGGTCCGATATTCCTCCCGGGCATACGGTGAATTCTCTTGTCGTTGATGCGCTCGCGGGAGCGTTCACCGTCGGGACGCCGTCCCGGCGAGTTTTCTGCGGATTTTCTCGGAGTCGGGGGTCCGGGACTCCTTCCGGAGGCCCGCGCAACTGCGCTGCCCAATCATCTGGGCGGATGCTCGGCATACGGATCGATCAGTCCCCCGCACCCGGTGCCGCGCGCCGGGTGCAGGCCCGACAGCGGGGGTCCGTAGGCTGGACGGGTGCTCGTCCTGGCGCTCGACACCTCGACGGCGGCCTGCGCGGTCGCGCTGGTCGAGCTCGGCGCGCCGCCCGCCGGGCCGTTGGTCCGTGCCTCCCGGGTGGTCTGGGACGCCCGCCGCCACGGTGAGCTGCTGGCGCCGATGATGCGCGACGTGCTCGCCGCGGCCGGCGTCCGCCCGCCCGAGGTGCGCGCCGTCGTCGTCGGGGCCGGCCCGGGCCCGTTCACCAGCCTGCGGGTGGGCATGGTCACCGGGGCCGCGTTCGCCGCCGCGCTCGGCGTCCCGGCCTACGGCGTCTGCTCCCTGGACGGCATCGGGGCCGCGACGACCGGCCCGGTCGGCGTCATCACCGACGCACGGCGCCGTGAGGTGTTCTGGGCCCGCTACCAGGACGGAACGCGTGTCGGCGAGCCCGGTGTGGGAGCCCCGGCGACCGTCGCCGCGGATCTGCGCGCCGCCGGCGTCGAACGGGTGACAGGGCCCGGGGCCGGTCTGTACCCGGACGCGTTCGCCGGCTTCGGCACCCCGCCCGCCGGCGGTCCGGGCGAGCTGACCGGTTCGGGCGAGCAGAGCGGCTCGGACGCCCAGGGTGGTTCAGGCGCCCAGAGTGGTTCGGGCGAGCCGAGTGGTTCGGGTGGGTTGAGTGGAGCCGAGCCGGAGTATCCGGCGCCGGAGGTGCTCGCCCGCCTCGTCGCCGCGGACATCGTTGCCGGGCGTGATCCCGGGCCGCTCACCCCCCGCTACCTGCGGCGGCCCGACGCCGCCGAGCCCCGGGGCCCCAAAGCCGTCACCGCCTCGCGCCCGGAGCCGGCGCGGTCGGCCACGGCCGCCACCGGAACAGCGCCGGCCGGAACAGCGCCGGCCGGAACAGCGCCGGCCGGAACAGCGCCGGCCGGAACAGCGCCGGCCGGAACAGCGCCGGCCGGAACAGCGCCGGCCGGGACGATGCCGGTATGAGCGCCGCTGCCGTGGACCCGACGCCGAGCGCGGGCGACGTCGACCTCGTGCCGATGCGCTGGTGGCACCTGGGCGAGATCGCGACCCTGGAGCGGCAGGTCTTCGACGTGGACCCCTGGTCTGCCGAGCTCTTCTGGTCGGAGCTCGCGCAGGGCGACAACCGGCACTACCTGGTAGCGGTCGCGGGCGGCTCGATCGTCGGCTACGCCGGGCTGGCGCTGCAGGGCGACGAGTCCTACATCCAGACGATCGGGGTCGTCCCGGCCATGCGCGGGCGTCACCTCGGATCGCGGCTGATGATCGCCCAGCTCCGGGAGGCGCGGCGGCGTGGCGCCCGCAGCTGCGGGCTCGAGGTGCGCACCGACAACCGGCCGGCGCGGGCCCTCTACACCCGGCTCGGGTTCGTCGATCTCGGCGTCCGTCGCGGCTACTACCAGCCGTCGGGCGGCGACGCCTACGTGATGCGCGTGCGGCCGATCGACACCGTTGGTTACGGGACGCTGCTGGACCGGGTCGAGGCGGCCGTCCTGCGGGACGCCAGGGCCGCCTCGTGAGGGCCCTCGGCACCGTCGTGAGGGCCGCCGGCGCCGCGGCGGGGGGTTGGACATGAGGACACCGGCCCGACCGCTGGTGCTGGGCATCGAGACCTCGTGCGACGAGACCGGCGTCGGCCTCGTCCGTGGCGGCGAGTTGCTCGCCGACGCGCTCGCCTCCTCGGTCGACGAGCACGCCCGGTACGGCGGCGTGGTGCCCGAGATCGCCGCGCGGGCGCACCTGGAGGCGATGGTCCCGACGATCGAGCTGGCGTTGGACCGCGCCGGCCTGCGCCCCCGGGACGTCGACGCCGTCGCGGTGACGTCCGGCCCGGGGCTGGCCGGCGCGCTGTTGGTCGGGGTCGCCGCGGCGAAGGCGTACGCGCTGGCGCTGGGCGTCCCGCTGCACGGGGTGCACCATCTCGCCGCGCATGTCGCCGTTGACACGCTTGAGCACGGCCCGCTGCCGCGCCCGGCGGTGGCGCTGCTGGTCTCCGGTGGGCACAGCTCGTTGCTGCTGGTCCCCGATCTCGCGGCCGAGCCGGTCGAGTCGCTGGGGGCCACGGTGGACGACGCCGCGGGGGAGGCCTACGACAAGGTCGCCCGGTTGCTCGGCATGCCGTTCCCGGGTGGCCCGCCGATCGACGCGGCGGCCCGCGAGGGCAGCCCGCACATCCCGTTCCCGCGCGCCAAGGCGGGGGACGGCACGTTCGACTTCTCCTTCTCCGGGCTCAAGACCGCGGTCGCCCGCTGGGTGGAGGCCCGGCGGCGGGCCGGCGAGCCCGTGCCGGTCGCGGATGTCGCGGCGTCGTTCCAGGAGGCCGTGGCGGACGTGCTCACCGCGAAGGCGGTCGCGGCCTGCCGGGCGCACGGCGTGGACACCCTGGTGGTCGGGGGCGGTGTCGCGGCCAACAGCCGGCTGCGCGCGCTCGCCGCGCTGCGCTGCGAGGCGGCGGGCATCACGCTGCGGATCCCGCGGCCGGGGCTGTGCACCGACAACGGCGCGATGGTCGCGGCGCTCGGGTCGCTGCGGGTCGAGGCCGGCGTCGAGCCCTCGCCGCTGGACCTTCCCGCGTCCTCCACGCTCGCCCTCTGACCGTCTCCACCCGCCGACGTCTCCACCCGCCGACCGTCTCCGTCCGCTGACGGCCTTCGTCCGCTGACCACCTTCTGACCGCCTTCGCCGGCCCGGGACCCGTCACGGGTCCCGGGCCGGGCGGCGCTCAGGCGGCGGCGCGGTCGCGGGCCGCCTGCTCCGCGGCCGTCCGGGAGGCCTCGAACACGTCGGTGAACGCGGCGAGCGCCGGGTTCACCTTCGACAGCGTCATCACGACGGTGATGAACTCGATGTTGTCTGCGCCGAGTACCTCGAAGGCGTGGCGCAGGTAGGGGACCTGGTGGTCCCAGCCCTCCTTGGGGGCGCCGGGGGCGTAGGAGCCCCCCTGCGCGGTGATGACGGTGACCTTCCTGCCCGCCAGCACGCCGTCGCCGGCCGTCCCGCCGGCCGTGCGGCCCATGACGATGACCTGGTCCAGCCAGGCCTTGATCGTCGACGGGTAGGCGTAGTTGTACATCGGCACCGAGATCACGTACTCGTCGGCGCTCTCGACCTCCTCGAGGTACTCCTCGCGGATCTTCACGGCCTCGGCCTGCTCGGGTGTGCGCTGCTCGGGGGGTGTCTGGCCGCCGGACACCAGCGCCCAGTTCAGGTGCGGCGGCGGGCTGGTGGCCAGGTCGCGGTGGGTCAGCGTCCCGTCCGGGTGGTGCTTGCGCCAGGACTCGGCGTAGGCCTCGGCGACCCCGCGGGAGACGGAGCCCTCCGGGGCGAGGCTGGAGTCGATGTGCAGCAGGTGGGGCATCGGAGCTCTCCTTGATCACGATCGGGAGGCGGGTGCCGGTCTCGGCGCGCGCCGCGGGAGGGAGGGTGCCGATCCGGCCGATCCGGCGCTGGCGCCGTGTGCGTCCCGTCGACTCCCCGTCGACTCCGGTGATTTTGGTGTGCGAACAGATGGTCGTACTGAGCAATAATCTCTGTCAACACCTATCTGTTTCGCAGATTAGTTCATGATGATCGGGGTACTGTGTTCGGGTGGAGCGGTCCTCGGGCGCGTCGCCGATGCCGGCCTCCGTCGTGCTCCGGCCCGCCTCCCCGGCGGCGGAGCGACAGGATGAGCCGTCGGCCGCCGCTGGCCCGTCTGCCGCCGGCTGTCCGTCCGTCGCCGCCGACGCGGAGCTCGAACTGCCCGACGAGGTCCGCGACGACCTGTGCTGGATCGTCGGTCAGATCCAGCACGGGTACCTGGCCGCGTCCGCGAGCGCCGTCGGTGGCCTGCCCGGTGGTCTCAAGGGTTTCTACGTGCTGGACGCCGCGGTCGGAGGAACGGCTCACAACCAGATCGAGGTCGCCCGCCGTTTCTCCATCGACCGGACCGTGATGGTCCGGCTGGTCGACGAGATGGAGCGCGCCGGCCTGGTCGAGCGCCGGCCGGACCCGGCGGACCGCCGGGCGCGAATGATCATCGCCACCGAGCGGGGAATCCAGGAGCACGAGCGGGTGCGGCGGCAGCTGCGCGCCGTCGACGACCACGTCCTGGCGCCGCTGGCGCCCGCGGACCGGGAGGTCTTCACCGGGCTGGCGCGGCTCGTCGCGGCACACCTGGTCGCGATGGATCCGACCAGGGGTGCCGCCGCGTGCGCCACGGCCGAGGTCACGCTGCAGAGTGCCACCACCGGTTGTGACGGCCCCGGTGCCTGCGCGGGTGTCGCCGACGCCACCGACGTCACCGGCGGGCCCGGTGCCGGCCGCGCCGAGCCGGGCTGCTGACCGGGCGGGTCGGGCCGCGATGACGGTCACGTGGATGTGGGAGGCGAAGGCGGCCCCCGGCCAGGCCGCGGAGCTGGAGCGATGGGCCCGAGCGGCGGTGCGCGGGCGGGATGCCGAGATCTATCTCGGCCGTGGGCCGTCCACGGGCCTCGTGGTGGTCCTCCTGCACCTCGGCGTCGAGGAGTCCACGAGTGCCGCCGGCGACCCGCCGCTCCCGGACCCCCCGGATGGGCTCATTGCCGGATCCGCGCATGCCTGGCAGTTCGAGCGTGCGTCGAACCGTCTTGACAGATCCGACCTTCTTGGTTGACGTGTGTGGTGCGGGTGCTAGGTTGGCACTCGGCACTTGAGAGTGCCAGCGACAGGCGCCTGTTCACCCGCGACGGCAGGCCGCCAGGGTCGCTCTCTCATCCAGCGAAGGAAGGGGGAGGTCGATCGTGACGACCGCCACCAAGGTTGCAATCAAGCCGCTCGAGGACCGGATCGTCGTCCAGCCCTCGGACGCCGAGACGACCACCGCGTCCGGCATCGTGATCCCGGACACCGCCAAGGAGAAGCCCCAGGAGGGCACCGTCCTTGCCGTCGGCCCGGGTCGGTTCGAGGACGGCAAGCGCGTCCCGCTCGACGTCAAGGTCGGCGACGTGGTGCTCTACAGCAAGTACGGCGGCACCGAGGTCAAGTACGCCGGCGAGGAGTACCTGGTGCTCTCCGCTCGGGACGTCCTGGCGATCATCGAGAAGTAGACCGGACGCCGGTAGCAGCAGGCAGGGCGTGTCCCACCGGTGGTCCCCTGGTTTCCGCCGGGGGGCCGCGGTGGGGCGCGCCCTTCTTGTTTCGCCGGGCCGCGGTGTCGGGAGGACACACAGGTATGCCGAAGATTCTCACGTTCAACGAGGACGCCCGCCGCTCGCTCGAGCGGGGCGTGAACGCCCTCGCGGACGCGGTCAAGGTGACGATCGGCCCGCGCGGCCGCAACGTCGTCATCAGCAAGTCGTACGGCGCGCCGACGATCACCAACGACGGTGTGACGATCGCGCGTGAGGTCGAGCTGGACGACCCCTACCAGAACCTGGGGGCGCAGCTCGCCAAGGAGGTCGCCACCAAGACCAACGACGTCGCCGGCGACGGGACGACGACGGCCACGGTGCTGGCGCAGGAGATGGTGCGCCAGGGCCTGCGGCAGGTGACGGCCGGGGCCGCCCCGCTCTCGCTCAAGATCGGCATCGAGGCGGCGGTCGTCGCTGTCTCGTCGGCGCTGCTGGAAGCCGCGATCGAGATCGGCTCGAAGGAGACCATCGCGCAGGTCGCCGCGATCTCGGCGCAGGACGTCCAGGTCGGCGAACTCATCGCAGAGGCGATGGACAAGATCGGCAAGGACGGTGTGATCACCATCGAGGAGAGCCAGACCATGGGTCTGGACCTCGAGCTCACCGAGGGGATGCAGTTCGACAAGGGCTACATCTCGCCGTACTTCGTGACCGACCAGGAGAGCATGGAGGCCGTCCTCGAGGACGCCTACGTGCTGCTGCACCCTGGCAAGATCAGCGCGCTGAACGACATCCTGCCGATCCTCGAGCAGGTGGTGCAGGAGCGTAAGCCGCTGCTGATCATCGCTGAGGACGTCGAGGGCGAGGCGCTGTCGACCCTGGTCGTCAACGCGGTGCGCAAGACCTTCCAGGTCGTCGCGGTGAAGGCCCCCGGCTTCGGTGACCGCCGCAAGGCGATGCTGCAGGACCTCGCGGTCCTGACCGGTGGCCAGGTCGTCGCCACCGAGGTGGGTCTCAAGCTCGACTCGATCACGCTCGCCGAGCTCGGTCGGGCGCGGCGGATCGTCGTCGACAAGGACCTCACCACGATCGTCGACGGTGCCGGCGACGCCGACGCGGTCGCCGAGCGCGTCCGGCAGATGAAGGCGGAGATCGAACTCTCCGACTCGGACTGGGACCGCGAGAAGCTCCAGGAGCGCCTGGCCAAGCTGGCCGGCGGGGTCGCCGTCATCCGCGTCGGCGCCGCCACCGAGGTCGAGCTCAAGGAGAAGAAGCACCGTCTCGAGGACGCCGTGTCGGCGACCCGGGCCGCGGTCGAGGAGGGCATCGTGGCGGGCGGCGGCAGCGCGCTCGTCCACGCGGCCAAGGTCCTCGACGGTGACCTCGGCCTGACCGGCGACGAGCGTTCCGGGGTGCGGGTCGTGCGCGCGGCGCTCGACGCGCCGCTCACCTGGATCGCGCGCAACGCCGGCCTCGAGGGCGCGGTGATCGTGTCCAAGGTCCGCGAGGGCGACGTCGGCCGGGGCTTCAACGCGGCCACCGGCGAGTACGTCGACCTGGTCGCGGCCGGCGTGGTCGACCCCGTGAAGGTCACCCGCTCCGCGGTGGCGAACGCGGCCTCCATCGCCGCGCTGCTCATCACCACCGAGAGCCTGGTGGCGGAGAAGCCCGAGGAGGCCGAGGCCGGCCACGGCCACGACCACTCGCACGGCGGCCACGGCCACGGCCACTCGCACGGGCCGGGTTTCTGAGCCGTCGGGTGAGCAGAGCCGTCTGAGTGAGCTGAGCCGTCGGGTGACCGGCGGTGCACTGCCCGGCACCTGTGGCGGGTAGTGCGGTGATTCGGCAGGTGAGGCCCGGTCGGTCCGCGGACCGACCGGGCTTTGTCGTGCCCGGGGCCGTGACCCGCCCTGGCCCGGGGTGCGGGTATCGCCGGCGCGCGCGGCGCCACCCGAGGTCAGGGATCCGACAGCGGCCCCGGGGCGCTCACCCGTCGCGGGTGGTCGCCGGGGATGGGGAGACATGCCCGCATACGGCTGCGCGAACCGGCCTGCTGGCGGGAGCGGCGCCGGCGGGGAGACACCGGGAACACGAGCCCCGGTGCTCGGCCGGCGGCGCGCGTACTCCAGGCAAAAGAAAAGATCCCCGGGCCCGTACGTCCCGGAGCGGGAGTACGGGCCGGGGGATCTTCGCATCCGGCGGCCGGTTTCAGCAGGCCGGGGCGAGCCCCGGCCGGGCGGGCGTGTGACGGGCGGTGCCCCTGCGGGTGCGCCCGGTGAGGACCGCCTCCCGCTCGGACTCGCTCATTCCGCCCCACACGCCGTACGGTTCCCGGGCGGCGAGGGCATGTTCCCCACACGCCCGGATTACCGGGCAGCGTGCGCAGATCGCCTTCGCCGCCGCCTCCCGCGCGGCTCTGGCCGGGCCGCGTTCGCCCTCGGGATGGAAGAACAGCTCGGTGCTCTCACCTCGACAGGCGCCGTGGAGCTGCCACTCCCACTTCTCCGCGCCGGGGCCTGGAAGTCGTCGGACGTCGGTCATCGGCCTGACCCCCCCTTTCGACCTGAGCGGCTGGCGCCGCGACTACCCGGTCACCGTAGCCGCTCGCCATCGACTGGAGATCTTGGAATTTCACCCGGTCGACCGGCGCCGCCTCCCCGGTGAGGTCCCTGCCGCCCGGTAGGTTCACCGAGAGGCCGGGACACCGTGGATGCCGTCCACCGCTGACGGACCGCGCTACCGGCGCAGGCTCGCGCAGACAGCGGGCGGGACGGCGCGACCAGATGGAACCGTGGACGTCCGACCGCCGGTGTCGACGCGTGCGGATCACCGCCGGTCACGGGTGGTGCGCGTCCCGCCGACAGTCCCTCGCCTACCCGCCGCCGGTGCGGGTCACACGAACCGACATCGAGTTTCCCCACACGCTCGCCGCGGCGGGCTGTGCGGGGCGGGGCGAACGGCCGCCTCCGGCGCCGGCCCCGGCGTCGGTCGCCGGAGCCGCGGGCGGGCAGGGGTGCCCGGCCCGTGTCGGCCGGGCCGGGTTGTAACGGCTGGTGAGAGCCGGTCGGTCAGCGGGTGTCCGCCTCGGAGGCGGCTGAGGCCTCGTACACCCCGTCGGCGAAGCCGCGGGCGTACTCCCAGCTCACGTAGCACGCCGGATCCGGGGCGAAGGCAGGCTCGTGCACCCGTGTACGGCCCTCGTCCAGGAGGTGCCGTAGGTTGCCGGCCAGCAGGTCCCAGTCGAAGTAGTGCGGCTCGGCGCACCCCTCGCAGTCGACGACGAGACCCCGGTAACCACGTGGTTCGAGCAGGGTCCGGAAGACGTCGAGGTCGCCCAGCTCGGCGAGGATCTCTTCCCGCTCGCGTAGGGACAGCGGTTCGAGTAGTTCCAGATCCTCGGCGGAGTCGAGCTGCGCGAGCTCGGCCGCCGGGTCCTCGGGGTCGCCCGCGAAGGGGTCGAGGGGCTCGTTGCTCACGAGGAACACGCTACGCTCGCGGCCCAAGCTTAGTGGTCCCGATACGGAGTCCGGCACTGACGTGCGGGGCTTTCGCTCCAGCATGCCCCAATCTGTCCCAGCCTGGACGGCTTCCCTTCGTGCCGGGTCAGCTCGTCTGGTGTGGCAGTGACGGGTCGCGCGCATGGTCCGTGCTCCACGCGCCGGTTGTCTGTGACCCATTTATGTGATTCCGGATCCGCGACGCCGGCCCTCGTGGTAGCAGCTGGTCCGTTTTGCACCTTTGGTGAGCGTTGTTTGGACGGGGTGCCCACGGACGGGTGCGCCCCCGGCCCCGGCGCCCGTCCTGTGGCATGCGTGGTGCTCTCGGTCACGCCGGGGAGTTCGGAGCCGTTGCCGGGCCTCTACGATGGAGTATCACCGTCGCCCGACCGGCGGGCCGCGCGGAGCCCAGCATGCTTCACCCGCCTGCCCGGGCAGACCGGCTCGCGCCGGTTCCCGGGCGCGGGACTCCCCGGACATCGCGGGGACGCTCCCGCCGGCGCCGGGCCGATGCGAACGGAAGGTGCCATGGACGGTTCCCCCGCCAACCCGACGACCTCGATCACGCGCGCGACCGGGGAACCCGACCTCGACCAGTCGCCCGGCCGGCCCGGCGCCGTTCGGCACGTTGCTGACAGCCTGGGCGCCGAGGGGCCGGCGCTCCCGCCGAAGCTCGCGATGCTCGGCCTCACCTTCGACGACGTCCTGCTGCTGCCGGCGGCGTCCGAGGTGGCGCCGTCGGGCGTTGACACGACCACGCGGCTGTCCCGCAACATCTCGCTGGCGGTCCCGCTGGTGTCCTCCGCGATGGACACCGTGACCGAGGCGCGGATGGCGATCGCGATGGCCCGCCAGGGCGGCGTCGGCGTGCTGCACCGCAACCTGTCCGTCGACGACCAGGCACAGCAGGTCGACATGGTGAAGCGGTCCGAGTCTGGGATGATCACCTCCCCGATCACCTGCGGGCCGGACGCCACCATCGAAGAGGCGAACGTGCTCATGGCGCGTTACCGCATCTCCGGCGTCCCGGTGACCGAGCCGGACGGCCGCCTCGTCGGGATCGTGACCAACCGCGACATCCGCTTCGAGCGGGACTACACCCGCCGCGTCCACGAAGTGATGACCCGCATGCCGCTGATCACGGCACCGGTCGGGGTCTCGGCGGACGACGCGCTCGCTCTGCTGCGGCACAACAAGGTCGAGAAGCTGCCCATCGTCGACGGGCACGACCGGCTGTGCGGGCTGATCACGGTCAAGGACTTCACCAAGCGCGAGCAGTACCCGCGGGCGACCAAGGACGCGGACGGCCGCCTCGTGGTCGGCGCCGCGGTCGGCGTCGGCGAGGACGCGCTGAAGCGTGCCCAGGTCCTCGTCGCCGCCGGGGTGGACTTCCTCGTCGTCGACACCGCGCACGGCCACCACCATGCCGTCCCCGACATGATCGCCCGGATCAAGGCCGACATGCCCGCCGGGGTGGACGGCCGTCCGCTCGACGTCATCGGTGGCAACATCGCCACCGCGGCCGGGGCCGCCGCGCTCATCGCGGCCGGCGCGGACGCCGTCAAGGTCGGGGTCGGGCCGGGCTCGATCTGCACGACCCGGGTGGTCACCGGCGTGGGCGTTCCGCAGGTCACCGCGATCTACGAGGCGGCGCGGGCGGCGCGGGCCGCCGGCGTGCCGGTCATCGGCGACGGCGGGCTGCAGTACTCCGGTGACATCGCCAAGGCGATCGCCGTCGGAGCCGACACCGTGATGCTCGGCAGCCTGCTCGCCGGTGTCGACGAGAGCCCCGGAGAGCTCATCTTCATCAACGGCAAGCAGTACAAGTCCTACCGGGGGATGGGCTCGCTCGGCGCCATGCGCAGCCGCGGCGACACCCGCTCCTACTCCAAGGACCGCTACTTCCAGGACGACGTCCTCTCCGACGACAAGCTCGTCCCCCAGGGCGTCGAGGGCCAGGTGCCCTACCGGGGCTCGCTGGCCGGGATGGCCCACCAGCTGATCGGCGGCCTGCAGGCCGCGATGGGGTACACGGGTGCCGCGACCATCCGTGATCTCCAGGAGAACAGCCAGCTGGTGCGGATCACGTCGGCCGGCCTGACCGAGAGCCACGCGCACGACGTCCAGATGACGGTCGAGGCGCCGAACTACACCCGGTGAGCCGTGGTCGGTGGTCGGGAGGTCTCTCTCCGCCACCGGCCGCCAGCCGTTCCAGCGGCCGCGCGGCGCTCGTCGTTCCGTATCCCCGCCGCCGGACGCCGACGTACCAGGCAGGATGGTCGGCGGGACCAAACGGGCTGACCAGGAGGCCGGGACACGGTGGCAGACGTCGAAATCGGTATCGGGAAGAACGTGCGAGTGGGCTACGGCCTTGACGCCGTTGGCATCGTTCCCTCGCGGCGCACCCGGGACCCAGCCGACGTGTCACTCGCCTGGGAGATCGACGCCTATCACTTCGATCTGCCGATCGTCGCGGCGCCGGCCGACGCGGTGACCTCGCCGGAGTCCGCGATCGCCGTCGGGCGCCAGGGTGGGCTCGGTGTGCTGCACCTCGAGGGGCTGTGGACCAGGCACGAGGACCCCGAGCCGCTGCTCGACGAGGTCGCGGAGCTGGGCGCGCGTTCCGGTGCGGTCGCGGCGACCCGGCGCCTGCGTGAGCTCTACGCGGCGCCGGTGCAGCCCGAGCTCATCGGGGCGCGGCTGGCGCGGATGCGGGAGGCCGGCGTGGTCACCGCCGCCGCGCTGCGCCCGCAGAAGGTCCGGGCACTGTGCCCGCACGTGCTGGCCGCGGGCGTGGACCTCCTCGTCATCCATGGCACGGCGGTGTCGGCCGAGCACCAGTCCAGGCGCACCGAGCCGCTGAATCTCAAACAGTTCATAGGACAGCTCGACATCCCGGTGATCGTCGGTGGCTGTGCATCCTTCTCCACGGCACTGCATCTCATGCGGACGGGCGCGGCCGGCGTGATCGTCGGAGTCGGTGCCGGCCTCGGCGACGACACGGCCGAGACCCTCGGAATTGGTGTTCCGCTGGCGACCGCGATCGCCGACGCGGCCGGCGCCCGGATGCGGTACCTCGACGAGTCCGGCGGCCGGTACGTCCACGTCATCGCGCATGGCGACCTGCGCACCGGCGGGGACGCGGCGAAGGCCGTGGCCTGCGGAGCCGACGCCGTGATGGTGGATTCGCCGCTCGCGCAGGCGGTGGACGCCCCTGGGCGGGGCTCGGTCTGGTCGATGGAGATCCTGCACTCGGACCTGCCGCGCGGGCGGTGGGCGCCGGTCGAGACGTCACGTACCGTCGCCGAGATCCTCACCGGGGGCGAGGTCGCGGCCGAGGACGGTGTGGCGAACATCGCCGGGGCCCTGCGGGCGGCGATGGCCACAACGGGCTACGCGACGTTGAAGGAGTTCCAGAAGGCGGAGATCATGATCGCTGCCGGGCGCTAGCGGAACGGGCCCGGAGAGCCAGCGGTGTGCGTCGGTCGTGCTGCCGACCCGGACGCCTTGGGTGTAAGTCCGCCGTGGCACCCTTGGAGCCGTCCGTCTCCGGATCGAAGGATGACCGATGCGCCTCGACGAGAACGGCCGCTGGGTCAGCGACGACGGCGCCTATGTCTGGGATGACGCGGCCCAGACCTGGCGGCTGGCGAATGCCACGTCGCCGTCCGCCATGCCCGCGACCGGCTCGAGCCGGACGGCCTCGGGTCAGACCGGTCCGGGCCACACCGGTTCGGGCCAGGCGGGCCCGGGGCAGGCGGGCTCCGGCCAGACCAGCTCCGGCCAGGCGGGTTGGACACCGCCGCACACGGGTCCGCTGGCCCCGAGCTCCGGCGGCTCCGCCGGCACCGGGGCGACCGGGCCGATCTACACCGGGCAGGCGTACGCGGGGCCGGCCGACACAGACTCCTCCTACGGCGGCCGCCCCGGCTCCGGCTACCCGGACCCGGCACGGTCAGACCCGGGAAGGTCAGACCCGGCGCGGTCAGATCCGGCATGGACGGGCCCGGTGCGGGCGGGCCAGACGCCGGCCGCGCGGGAATCGGGCCGGCCCACAACGACCGGCCCGTTTTCGACCGGCCCGTTTCCAGCTGGGCAGCTTCAGACCGGGCCGATGCCCACGGGGCCGATGCCCACGGGGCCGATGGCCACCGGGCCGATGGCCACCGGGCCGATTCCGACGGGGCCGATGCCAACCGCCCGGACAGCCACGGGCGCGTCCGGGAGCCGGGCGGACTCCGCCGTGGCGCCGAGCGATCCTGCGGAGAACACGACGGGCATCCCTCGCCGGATGACGCGGCCGCGGCGGCCCCGGCCGGCCGGGCAGCTCGACGTGGCCGACACCGATCTCGACGACGCCGATCTTGACGACGCCGATCTCGATGACACCGACCTGGACGGCCCGCACCTGGACGACGCCGACCCGGACCGCTGGGCCGGTGACGATGACGAGGATGAGGCGGGCCTCCGGGGCCGCGGTGCCAGGCCGGGCGACGGCCACGGCCCCGAGGGCGGGGGAGCGCGGCGGTTCGTCAGCGGGCTGCGGGCGTCCGCACTGGATCCCCGGGCGCGCTGGGGCGTGGCGGGCCCGGGCGGGACGTCCGACAACGGCGGCAGGCCCGACGGCTACCCGGCGGCCGAGGACCCCGCCCGCGGGATCGCCGCGATGCTGCGCCGGCCGACCGTGCTCGCGGTGGCCACGGCGTTCGCTCTGGTGGTCGCGCTCGGCGTGGCCGGGTTCCTCGTTCTCGGCAGGGGCGACGACAGCGGTTCGGCCGCCTCCGCGTCGTCCGCCGGGGTGGGCAGGTACGACGCGGCCGTCCGGAAGGACTACATCGACGCCTGCCTCGGCGTGAGCGACGGCAACGAGCGCTACTGCACCTGCACGCTGGAGAAACTCGAGGCTGACTACACCCAGGAGCAGTATCTGGCCTTCAACAGCGACGTCGAGTCCGACAACTCCCAGCGCATCGTGCGCGAGATTTACGCGGCCTGCCGCAATCTCCGGTGAGAGCCCCCGTGTACAGTGGGATGATCCCGTTTGCGACCGATTCGTGCTTTCCGCCCGCAAGGGCCAGGGCAACGGCAACGGCGAGGCTGCCGTTGCGAACGGGGAGACGGGCGCATCCAGATCGGACTCGTCCGGAGCGTGTGCGTCGCGCACGGGTTTCGTGCGGGGTGCCCGGATCGGTCGGTCACCCGCCGGCCGGCGCGTGGTGTGTCCGCAGCGGCGGGTCCGGTCCCGGTGAGCGGTCTCGTGTTCGGGTGGCGTCGACTTTTAACGGCGCGACAGGAAGCGGCCAGCGTGAATTCGGCCAGTACGTTCATGGCCGGTACATTCAGACGGCTGACCGCCTTGGGACGCTGATCAGAGAGGCGGGCGATGCTCACCGGCGAGTGTGGTCGATGAGCATGGTCGACGTCCCGGCGGCAGCGCGACGTGGGTTCGGTGCCGGGACGTGGGCATCCGGCTACCTCGGCGGCAGGTGGGTGATCGCTCCGTGACCGTGGACGGCACCGACCGACCCACTGGCGGTCGTCGTGACGACGACTTCTTCGCGGTCGAACGGGTCGGCGAACCCGACGACACCGCGGTCTCCCGCCCG
This sequence comes from Parafrankia sp. Ea1.12, assembly GCF_900465275.1. Classification (NCBI taxonomy): domain Bacteria; kingdom Bacillati; phylum Actinomycetota; class Actinomycetes; order Frankiales; family Frankiaceae; genus Parafrankia; species Parafrankia sp. Ea1.12. Next base: position 15,041 of record NZ_UBIZ01000296.1, read on the forward strand.
GCCCCCGCGGCCGACGGCGGCTGGGACGTCACCCCGTGGCCGGCCTCCGACCTGGACGTGAGCGCCGGCAGTGGTCCGGCCCGTGGCGTCGTGGGTGGTCCGCTGGTGGACGGCCCAGTGCTGGGCGGCCCGGCCGTCGGCGGTCCGACCGTGGGCGGCGGGCCGTCGGTTGGCGACGATCCGTTCGACGTCAGCTCGACCTGGAACGGGCCCGCCCCGGTCATCGGGGGGCCGCCGTCCGACCTGGGCCGCGCCGCACCCGACGTCCAGCCCGCGCCGCACTCCCCGGCACCGCACTCCTCAGGGCCCTACTCCCCAGGGCCGCACACGCCGGCGCCGCACCCCGCGGCACCACACACGCCCGTCCCGCCCGCCTCGGCGCCGCAGGTGGGCCTACCGCCGGCGGGCCCGTCGGTGACGGGCGGCTTCCGGGTCCCGACGGGGTACGAGTCGGCCCCGCCCGCGTCCCCGCGCTCCTACGTGGAGCCGACACCGCCGCCGAGGTTCCCGACCGAACGCGGGTCCGCCCCGCCGGGCCGCGCCGGGGGCCCGGACACCGGTTCGGTCCGCATCGGCGGCCCGGATACCGGCTCGGCGCCCGGCTGGGGCCCCGCGAGCCCGGGCGCGGGCGCGCCCGGCATCAACCCGGTGACCGGCAGCTTCCCACTGCCACCGACGAGCCGGACGCAGCCGCCCGCCGCGAGATCCGGGGGTGCTCCCGGGCCCAGCGCCTACCAGGGTTATGACCCGGCGCGTCCGCAGAGCACGCCCCCGCCGCCGCAGTCGGGCGCCGGCCATCCGGGTGGCTCCGGTCTGCCGCGCCCGGACCAGACCGGCGGGTTCGCGCGCCCCGGCGCCGCCTACCCGAGCCGGCCCGGCGAGCCCGAGCGGCCGGCTCCGCGGCCGGTCGACCCGTGGAACGGCCACAGCACGGGCTCCGGGCCACGCCCCGACCTGTCGCTGCCTCCCCGGGCAGGCACGCCGTCCACCGACCGCGGCCGGGACGACCAGCGGCGCAACGGCTACGACTCCCATGGGCACAGTGGCTACGAGGTCCGTCCGGACCAGTCCCGTGGCGACCACGGCGCGGCACGCGCCCCGGACGGCTACGGGGCGAGCGGCCCGACCACCGGCGGCTACCGCGTCGGTGACCCCGGCAGCGGCCCAGCACCTCTCGGCGGCGCTGGTTCTCCCGGCGGGCCAAGTTCTCCTGGTGGGCCTGGTGCTCTTGGCGGTATGTCGGCACCCGGTGGTGGCGCGACCCCGGGCGCGGCCGCGCTGCCGCCCGGCTCCTGGTCCGGGTCCCCGAGCGGGGCGCTTCCGATCGACGGGCGTCTGAACAGCGGTCGGCACGCAGCGGACCGGCCCGGTTCCCCGAACGGCGACGCGTCCGGCCCGTGGCGGTCGCCGCACCGGGATGATCCCGCGGCCTTTCCGCCCGATCGCCCTCGCGGCGCCGGCCTCCCGCCGCTGGCGAACGATCCGCTCTCCGGTCCGCTGCCGGTCGCCGCTCTGCCGCCGGGACGTCCCGAGCCCGGACGCCCCGGTGGCCGTCCGGAACTGGGCCGTCCGGAACTGGGCCGTCCGGAACTGGGCCGTCCGGAACTGGGCCGTCCGGAACTGGGCCGTCCGGAACTGGGCCGTCCGGAACTGGGCCAGCCGGAGCTGGGTCGACCCGAGCTGGGCCGAGCTGAGCCGGGCGGCCGAACCGGCCCTGCCGGGGCCGCGCGCGCGGAGCCGCTCGCCCCGGGGACGGCGCCGTCCGGGCCGTGGCGTTCTCCGTCGCCCCGCGCGGCTGTCGAGGACACCATGACCACCACGCGCTCGCCGTTCCGCGGGTCGGGGGCCCTGCCGGCGCTGCCCCCGGGCCGTTCGGCGGCGCCGGGCGCCCCGGGCGCCGACCAGGCACCGGTTCCAGGCACGCCGCCACCGGCGCCCGGTGCCGGGACGGGCCCGCGCACCGCGACCGGCCCGCGCGCGCTGCCCGGACCGGCCGCGGCGGGTGCCGCGCCGGGTCGGCCCAGACGTCCTGAGAGCGCGGCGGAGATGACCTCCCTGGTCACCCGCCGGGGCCGGGCGGGTGCCGCCGGCGCGGCCGACCGGGGAGACGACTCCGGCTGGCAGCCGTCCCGGGGGGCTCGCCGGACGGGTGCCCGTGGGGTGCCCGCGGACCGCAGGCGCACCCCGAACCCGACCACGGACACGAACAGCCTCCAGGCCGTCTCCGCGCCGTCGGCGCGGCGCACCACGCCACGGCCCGCCGACGCCCCCGAGGACACCGGCTCGACTGGCCGGTCGAGCCGGTCGAGCCGGTCCCGCGCGGACCGGCCGGGCCGGGGAGGCACGGACGTCGAGGACCTGCACCCGGAGAACCGCCGGTCGGCGGCGCGTGGCGCTGGCCTGGCCGGGTCAGGCGGCGGGGGCGGAGCCCGTGGTAACGGCGGCGGCGCCGGTGGCCGCGGCGGGCGTGGCCGGGGTGCCGGGGACGACCGCCCGTCGACCCGCGCGGTCGGGGTGCTCGAGCCGGCCGAGGTGGACGACGAGGCGGACGACCAGCCGTCCACCCCGGACCGGCTGGCCTGGCTCAAGGAGGGCTGGATCGGCCCGCTGGCCATCGCGCTGGTGGTCTCCCTGTTCGTGGTCGGCGCCTACACCCTGCTGACGGGGGACGGCGGCGACAAGCCCCCGACCGAGCCCACGGTCACGCAGTCCGAGCCGCCGACGCCGACCAATCCGGAGGCTCTCGCGGGCAAGGCGCTGGTCAACGGCACCTGGCGCTGCCGAATTATGGTGGTGGAGGGGGGGGACACCCGCACCGGTGACCTTCTTCCCGACAAGCTCGTCGTCGATCCGACGGGCCTGACGTATCGCTGGAACGACGGTCAGGGCGTCTACACCATCACGCCGAAGCAAGGCGACGCCGCGGCGGCGGTGATCGCCGAGGTCCAGTTCACCAGCGGTCCGCTGCAAGGAGTCACCGGCAAGAGCCTTACCACCGCCAAGGAAAACAGTGGTATTGCGAGTGGCACGCTGCTGCTCGACGCCATGCCGAACGTGTCCGCCCGGAGTTGCTTCGTGAACTGAACCACTTCGCGTAATCCCCCGCGGGACAGCGGCGGTTGCGCATGAGCGCTGTCAGCGCGACGGATCTGGTTCACTGCGCTCCGTGAGCATGTATCGCTAGAATTCCGGCAAATGGTGTCGGAGAAGATCCGGCTCGCTTCCGCGGGGCGCGGTGTTGGTGGACCCGGTGAGATGGTTTTATTGGCCATGCGGCAGGATCGGGTGTCATGTTCTGGTCTGACCGTGTTGCGGGTACCAGGCGGCGGCAGGCCGCCCACGAGGTCTCGAACCACGGAGGCCGCGGCCTCCTTCATCCGGTTCGGCCCGACCCGGTAACGGCGGCGCAGAGCTCTCCGGAGGCATCGGATTCCGTGGCCGCGGCGAGCTCCCCGGTAGCGCGGGGCCCCCTGGGCCCGCGGGTGGAGACGCGGCCGGAGGGGTGGCGCCTGGTGGATCGCCGCGGCCTGCTGAAGGCCGCCGGGATGGCCGCCGTCGCGGCGCCCGCCACGAGCCTGCTGGCGGCCTGCGGGGGCGGTGGCTCCGGTGGTTCCGGCGCACGCTCGGTGCGCATCGGCATGGTCAGCCCGCGCACGGGCTCGCTGCGGCTCTATTCCGAGGTCGACGCGCATGTCGTCGAGACAATGCGCACGATCTTCAAGGATGGCATCCGGGTCGGCCGGAGCACCCTGCCGGTGGAGATCTTCGTTCGGGACGGCCAGTCCGACCGCAACCGGGCCGCGGCCGCCGCGACCGACCTCATCTTCACCGACCAGGTGGATGTCGTCCTGGTCGGCGGCACCTCGGACAACGCCAACCCGGTGTCCGACGCGTGCGAGGCCAACGGCGTCCCGTGTATCTCCACCGAGGCTCCGTGGGAGTCGTGGTTCTACGGGCGCGGCGGCAACGCCCAGGCGCCGTTCTCCTGGACCTACCACTTCTACTGGGGCATGGGCGACCTGCGGGGCGCCTACACGACCATGTGGGGGCAGCTGGACGTACCCCGCGTGGTCGCCCTGCTGCTTCCCAATGACCAGGACGGCGTCACCTTCTCCAACGGCGTGTTCGGCCTGCCCGCGCTGGCCCAGGCCGGCTTCCAGATACTTTCCGACGTCCCGCCCTATTCGGTCGGTGAACGTGACTTCAGTGCACAGGTCCAGAAGATCATCGATAACGACGTGGAGATCGTCGCGGGTGTACCCAATCCGGACGACTTCGCCGTGTTCTGGCGGACGCTGAACGACCGGAACTACCTCCCGAAGGCCGTCACCATGTCGAAGGCGCTGGCCTTCGAGCGGGACGTGGAGAACCTCGGTGCGACCGCGAACGGTTTCACCACCGAGGTCAGCTGGTCGCCGAAGCACCAGTTCCGCAGCTACCTCACGAACCGCACCGCGGAGGAGCTGGCCAGCGAGTACGTCGACCAGACAGGACGGCCCTGGGCCCCGTCCCTGGGCTTCACCCACGCGCTGTACGAGGTGCTGGCCCAGGCGCTGGTGAACGTCGACTCCATCGACAACGCGCGCGGCATCGCCGACGCCATCGCCCGGGTGAAGGCGAACACGATCGTGGGCACCGTCACCTTCGGTGGGGCCCAGAACGTCCCCAAGAACGTGGGGAGCATCCCGCTGGTGGGCGGCCAGTGGCGTCAGCAGAACAACACCTTCAACCTGCGCGTCGTCGCCAACAACGGCAGCAACATCGCGCCCGACGGGCCGGTCGAGGACCTGCAGACGGTGCAGAACCGCTGATCCGAGGTACGAAACAGGGCCGGGGCCGGGGCCGGGAACGGCGGCCCCGGCCCCCGGTGGCGGAAGCGGAGGTATCCGGAGCCGGTAGCGGCGCGGGACAGTCCGGAAAAGCCAAAGGCGTGGGGGGTGCTCCGGTTTCGGAGCACCCCCCACGCCTTTCCGACCGGGAGATCCCGGAACGGCGATGCCTCAGGTCCGCGCCGCCGCGCGGGACATCGTGTGCTCGACGACGGCGATCAGCGCGCTCTTCGTGGAGTCGCGGTTACGGGCGTCGCAGGTGATGATCGGGACGGCCTGGTTGATCTGCAGGGCCTCGCGGACATCCTCGATCGAGTGGCGCAGGATCCCGTCGAAGCAGTTCACGCCGACGACGAACGGCAGCTGACGCTGCTCGAAGTAGTCGACCGCCGCGAAGCAGTCCGCCAGCCGTCGGGTGTCCGCCAGTACGATCGCGTCGATGGCACCGCGCACGATGTCGTCCCACATGAACCAGAACCGGTACTGCCCGGGCGTGCCGAACAGGTACAGGATCAGGTCCTCGTCCAGCGAGACGCGGCCGAAGTCCATGGCGACCGTCGTGGTGGTCTTGTCCACGAGGTGGGTGAGGTCGTCGACGTGCGCGCCGGCCTCGGTCATGACGGCCTCGGTGCGCAGCGGGACGATCTCGGACACGGAGCCCACGAACGTCGTCTTGCCGGCGCCGAATCCGCCCGCCACCACGATCTTCACCGAGGTCGTGGCGACGGCGGAGTTGACCCGTCTGTGGTCAGAGCTTTCGAAGGCCACTGAGAACCCTTTCGAGCAACGCGAGATCCGGTGCCTCATCGCGGTCCGGCTGCTGGTGGACGCGGACGAAGCCTTCGTCCGCCATGTCGCCTACCAGGACGCGGGCGACTCCGAGAGGCACCCTCAGACCGGCGGCGATCTCGGCGATGGATCGCACCTGCCGGCACATGGCGGCGATGGTCTGCTGCTCCAGGTTGAGGCTTAGCGCCCGCTCCTCGCCGAGCGGTGTCGTGAAAACGAGTGCCTCGATGGCGAGCTCGTAACGTGACCGAGTCCGCCCGCCGGTCATCGCATAGGGGCGGACGACCGGTCCGGGCGCGTTCTCGGGATCGATGCTCACCCTGACTCCCTGGACCTACCCATGTTCACCGCGGAAGCGTTCCCTGCAGCTCGGCTCGCAGAGCCGGTGTGAGGACGTCCTTGGCACGGGTGACGAGCAGTGCCATCTCGTAACCGACCAGTCCGATGTCGCAGGACGGTGCGGCGAGTACCGCCATGCTGGCCCCGTCGCTGATGGCCATGATGAAAAGGAATCCGAGCTCCATCTCCACGACGGTCTGGGTGACGGCGCCGGCCTCGAAGACCCGGGCGGCTCCGCCGGTGAGGCTCACCAGCCCGGAGGCCACCGCGGCGAGCTGGTCGGCGCGGTCGCGGGGGAATCCGTCCGAGACCGCCAGCAGCAGTCCGTCGGCGGAGACCACCACGGTGTGGGCGACGCCCGGAACCCGGTCGACAAAGTTATTGATCAACCAGTTGAGGTTCTGGGCTTCGGAACTCACGGGTGTCACCGTTCCTCCTGCGCGTCACGTCGGGGGTTCCTCGTGGTGTCCGTTCCGACATCACGTCCCTGCCGCACGCCCTGGTAGAAGCTGGCGAGCCGACCACCGACAACCTCTGGGGAGCGTGTCGTCGGCTCTACTGGGGGACGCCGGCTAGCCGCTGGTTCGGCGCTGCCGGGCACGAGATGGGTCATGGGAACTCGAACCGGAAGTCCGGACCGTGTGGTGCCGCCGGCGCTGGGCTGCCGGAGCTGCTCCGCGGCCTTCCAGCCGGCATCGCCGGCGGACGACCAGGAGCCCTCCGGCGACTGCCCTCCGGCGACCACAGGCTGCGGTCCTGTTTGCGGAGCCTGCCGCGGTGCCTGCGCCGCGCCGGCCGGAACCGGTGCCCCTGGGATCTGTGCCCCGGGAATCGGAGCGCCGAGACCGGGACGGCGGATCCCCCGCGCGGGGGACTCGACGACCGGTTCCCCCCGGGCCGGTGTACGCGGTATCGCGGGAGGCTGCGTGGTGCGGTGCACCGGCGCCGACGGCTGGGGCCGCTGGGGCAGTGGCGTGACCTGGTGGATGGGCTGCTGCGCGGGCGGAGCCTGCCGGGTCGCCGGCGGCTGCTGCCCGGCGCCCTGGGCCCGTACCGGGCCGCGGGTGGGTCGCTGCCCACGCCGCTCACCCTGCCCGTTCGCCGAGCCGTTCGAGGGCGCCGGCGACCTGCGCTGGAACCACGCCGAGACGGAGTCGAAGATCGGCGTGGTGTCGACGTCCTCGCCCTGCTCGGCGGCGGCCAGCTCGCCGGTGTCCTCGGCCTGAGGCTGGACGGGCCGCTCGAGGGGGCCCGTCTCCCTGGGCGTGCGGAACGCGGCGGCCAGGTTGGGGCCGGTCCGCGGGAAGGGCCCGGTCTGGTCGGGACTGGGCCGGGTGGGCGCCCGGTTGAACACCCCGCCCGGCCGGGAGAGCGCGTCCGTCTCCGGCTCGGCGTACATCGAGGTCGGGCCGGTCGGCGGGCCGACCTGCGCCGAGTACTCGTCCTGCTCCGCCTGGGTGTCGGGCAGGAGGTACCCGCCGGTGTCGGCGCGCTCCGGGTCGGGCTCGTCGCCCTCGCCGCCGCGGCCGATCGCCATCGGGTAGGTGTACGGGTGCTCCCCGGTGTGCGGGTCGACGTCGTTCTGGCCGTCCAGGCGCTGGGGCAGCGGGCCCGAGTCGAACGCCTCGAGCGCGAACTCGGCGGAGTCCTCGGGACCGGTCTGGCCCTGGGTCGGGAACGGGCCGCTCTCCTCGCGCCGGGACTGCCCCGACCCGTTGAGCATGCGCTCGTCGGGGCCGTCGCCGGGGTGGTGCCCGTTGCGGGCGGGCCCGTCCGCCTGGCCCCCGCCTCCACCGAACAGGGACACGGGGCCGCTGTCGGGGGAGCCTCCGGAGGATGGTCCCTGCCCGAAGCCCTGACCCTGCCCGAAGCCCTGCCTCTGCCCGAAGGCCTGCCCGAGGCCCTGACCCTGGCCGAACCCGGAGCCCTGTCCGGGACCCTGGCCGAAGCCCTGCCCGAACCCGGGACCCGTCCCGGTGCCGTTGCTGCCCGGCGCCAGCGAGGATCCGCCGGCGGCGGCGGACGCGGCCGGGTCGACCGTGGGACTGAAGTTGGTGGTCGGCAGGCCACTCCCTGCGCCGTTGCGGTCGCTGCCGCGGGGCAGGGCGAGCCCGCTGGAGCCGCCGCGGGCGACGGCCTCCCGGCCACCGGGCTGGCCGCCCGGCCCTCCGCTGCCCGGCCCGCCACTGCCCGGCCCGATCGCCGCGGCCGGGCGGGGGGCGCTGGGGATCGCGCCGCCGTCGCCCGTGACCAGCTTCGCGGGCAGCCGGACGACCGCGGTGATACCGCCGGACGCCGACTCGCGGAGCTGGACGCGGATCCCGTGCCGGCCGGCCAGGCGACCGACGGCGAACAGACCCATGGTCCGGGAGACGGAGACGTCGACGATCGGCGGGTTCGCGAGCCGGTCGTTGACCCGCTCGAGCTCCTTGGCCGGCATGCCGATGCCCTGGTCCTCGATCTCGATCATCGCGCCGGCACCCGGGCCCAGCGAGTGGCTGGACACCATGACATCGGTGACCGGTGGCGAGTAGGAGGTGGCGTTCTCGAGCAGCTCGGCGATCAGGTGGACGACGTCGCTGACACCGCTGCCGGCGATGGACACCGAGGCCGCCCCGGTCTGCTTGACCCGGGTGTACTGCTCGACCTCGGAGATCGCGGCCAGGACGACCTCGTTGACCGGGACGGGGTGCGTCCAGCGGCGGGCGGTGTCGGTGCCGGCGAGGACCAGCAGGGACTCGTTGTTCCGCCGCATACGGGTGGCGAGGTGGTCGAGCTTGAACAGGTTCGCCAGCTGGTCCGGGTCCTGCTCGCGGTTCTCCAGGTCGTCGATCAGGCGGAGCTGCCGTTCGACGAGGCCCTGGCTTCGGCGGGAGAGGTTCACGAACATCGCGTTGACGTTGTTCCGCAGGACGGCCTGCTCGGACGCGAGCCGGACCGCCTCGCGGTGGACCGCGTCGAAGGCCCGCGCGACTTCGCCGATCTCCTCGTCGGAGTCGATACCGATCGGTTCGACGTCGTCCGAGATGTCCTGATCGCTGGAATCTCGCAGCCGGCGGACCGCCTCGGGCAGTCGCCGGCCGGCGACGTCGAGGGCCGCGGTCCGCAGCGCGAGCAGTGGCCGGACCAGCGAGCGGGCGACGACCACGGCGGCGAGCAGGGCGCTGGCGAGGATGACGACGATCAGCAGACCGGACAGGAGCGCGCCGCGCTGGATCTGGCCGCGCAGCTCGCCGACCCGGTCGTCGGTGATACCCAGCAGGCTGCCGGTGACCTCGGTGCCGAGGTCGATCGTCTCCTTGGTGGCACGCAGCCACTTCTCGGAGTCGATGACCTCCAGGGGCTGCCCGACGGGAGCGTTGAGGACCTGCTCCGTGTACAGAGCGGTGTTCTCGATGTCGTTGTTCTCGTCGGAGTTCAGCTTGTCCCGGTAAATGGTGAGCTCGGCGGGAGTCGCGTCTTCCTCGAACGCTCGGAGCAGTTCCACGCGCTGTGAGTAGGTGCTCAGGAACTCTCGGTAGTCCTCGGTGGTGAATGGACGCCCACTGATCGCCACTCCGTGTACCAGTGCCTGCTCCACGGCGAGTTCCTCGTTCGCCCGGACGAGATGGTCCGTGGCGGTGACGCTCGTGAGGAGTTGCTGGTCGTCGTTGCCCTGAGGGATCCGGACGACGAGATCGATCAACGAGTCGATGAGGGGTTTGTAGACCGCCCGCACCGAGCTCGGGTCCACCATCCGCACGGAGGCCTGGCGCAGCGAGTCCAGGCGGCTCAGCCGGTTGTCGGCCGCCTCCAGAGCCTCCCGGACCTCGGGGCCGAACGACTCCGCGCGCCCCTTGGTGACGTTCTGGTAGGCGGTGTAGGCGTCGTTCACCGCCGCCCGCCGGGACTCGACCGCGGGCAGCGACCCGGTGCGGGCCACGAGGCCCGTGGTGAACGTGCGCTCCTGCTGCAGGGAGTAGACCAGCGTGGACGCCGACCTGCTGATCTCGATCAGATCCCGTACCCGGTTCACGTCACGGGTGCTGGTCAGCACCGATGCCGCCTGGATCGACGAGTTGACCAGGATGGCCACGATCGGCACGGCGAGAATGGCGATCAGCTTGGTGCGCACCCGCCAGTTGGTGGGGTCGGTCACCGCATGACGAAGACTCCGACCACCGGACCGCTCGGGCCGGGGCGGCGTCGGGGGCCGGTCGTCGTGGTGGCCCTCGTCTTCCACGGACGAACCAGCCGCCGTCATCGGCGGCCGGTCTGCGGCCATGCCCGTGCTGCTGGCCATCGGTTGTCTGCGCACGTACCTTCGCAACCTCTCCGCCAGCCTCCCGGAACAGGGTCGTACCAGGATGGCTCGGTATCGGGCCCGGATGTCCCTCACAACGCACCTTAGCGGTACGTACTGAGCACCCGAAAGGCGCCCACCGTACGCCCGTTGTCGGGCTGAGGCCAGTTGTGGGCGGTTTGCGCCGAGTTAGTCACGGATGACCTCCTCGGTGAGCACTGTCGGTCGGTCTGTCCATCGTCATCAGTGACGTTCAAGGAGCCTTAACGATGGCATCTGGGGGTTCATCGCGTTCGGTGGCCCGTTCGATCGATCGAACGGTTCGTCCGATCGAACGGTTCGTCGGTTCGGCGGTCGTTCGTCAGCGGTTCGCCGCGATGGCCGAAGGCGGCCCCAATGGGGGGGCGAGTGCACGGCCATGCCGCCTGACGCTCGGGTCCACCGTCCTCCGTAGGCTTGATGGGTGAACGAGTCACCTCGCGCCAGCTATGGCTCCACCGGCGCACATCCCGGTTACGATCCGGTTCTCGTGATCGACTTCGGCGCCCAGTACGCCCAGTTGATCGCTCGGCGCGTTCGCGAGTGCCATGTGTACTCGGAGATCGTCCCGTGGGATATGCCGGTAGCCGAGATCCTGGCCCGGCGCCCGGCCGCGCTCATCCTCTCTGGCGGGCCGAAGTCCGTCTACTCCCCGGGTGCCCCCCGGGTCGACCCCGCGCTGTTCGCCGCCGGGGTGCCCGTCCTGGGCATCTGCTACGGCCACCAGGTGATGGCGCAGGCGCTGGACGGCACGGTCGCCCGCACCGGCACCGCCGAGTACGGAGCCACCCGGCTGCGGGTGGCCGACCCCGGGGTGCTCTTCGACGGCCTCCCCACCAGCCAGCAGGTCTGGATGTCGCACGGCGACTCGGTGACCGCCGCGCCCCCCGGTTTCCGGGTGACCGCGTCGACGCCGTCCACCCCGGTCGCGGCGTTCGAGGACCCCACCCGCAGGCTCTACGGCGTGCAGTTCCACCCCGAGGTCGTGCACAGCGAGCGCGGGATGGACGTCCTGCGGCACTTCCTGCTGGTCGGCGCGGGCTGCCGGCCGTCCTGGACGATGATCAACATCGTCGAGGAGGCCGTGACCGCGGTGCGGGCACAGGTCGGCAACGGCCGGCTGATCTGCGGCCTGTCCGGCGGGGTCGATTCGGCGGTGGCCGCCGCGCTGGTGCAGCGAGCCGTCGGTGACACCCTGACCTGCGTGTTCGTCGACCACGGGCTGTTGCGGGCGGGCGAGGCGGAACAGGTCGAACGCGACTTCGTCGCCTCCACCGGCGTCGACCTCGTCCACGTGAAGGCGGCGGACCGCTTCGCCTCCGCGCTGGCCGGGGTGACGGATCCGGAGCAGAAGCGGAAGATCATCGGTCGGGAGTTCATCCGCGTCTTCGAGGAGTCCGCGCGTGAGCTCGACGCCCGCGCGGAGGCGGAGGGAACGCACATCGGTTTCCTCGTCCAGGGCACTCTCTACCCGGACGTCATCGAGTCCGGCTCGCCCACCGCCGCCAAGATCAAGTCTCATCACAATGTCGGCGGGCTGCCGGACGACCTGCAGTTCGACCTGGTCGAGCCGCTGCGCACCCTGTTCAAGGACGAGGTCCGCCGGCTCGGCGAGGAGCTCGGCCTGCCCGAGGACATCGTCTGGCGCCAGCCGTTCCCGGGCCCGGGGCTGGCCGTCCGCATCATCGGTGAGGTCACCCCCGAGCGGCTCGAGATCGTCCGGGCCGCCGACGCGGTCGTCCGGGACGAGATCCGCCGGGCGGGGCTCGACCGGGAGATCTGGCAGGTCTTCGCCGTGCTGCTGGCGGACGTCCGGTCGGTCGGCGTCCAGGGCGACGAGCGGACCTACGGCTTCCCGGTGGTGCTGCGCGCGGTGACCAGCGAGGACGCGATGACCGCCGACTGGGCTCGGCTGCCCTACGACCTGCTGGAACGCATCAGCAACCGGGTCGTCAACGAGGTTGGGCAGGTCAACCGGGTCGTCTACGACATCACCTCGAAGCCGCCGGGCACGATCGAGTGGGAGTAGCCCCCCACGGGTGAGGCTGGCGCCGCGGCCGCGGCGCCGTGCCGTGCTACGGGCCGTCCGCGCTACGGGGCGGGCGGCCCGGCCGGCGTCCGTCGTCGGCCGTCCGCCAGGGCGTCAGCCGCCTGCCGGAGCGTCCGCCGGGACGTCCTACCAGGCTCTCCGTCGCCCGTCGGGGTGGCGTTGCGTGATTCGTGTCCGGGTATTGCCGTCAAATGGTGTCGGGTGCTGATTCGCCTCCTGGGGAATCGCGTCAGCCACCCGTCGGAAAGTTGCCAGTGCCTGCGCGGGGCGGGTCGTATTGCGCCCGCCGGCGGTTGTCCGCGCACGCCGGCGCCCTTCCCGTGGACCGGCCCGGCGGCATCGAGATGCGCCGCCCGTTCCGGGCGGACATGTCGCCACATCTGGCCGGACTTCGCGCTCCCGCATCTCGCCAGACGCCATTCGTCGCCGTTCCCGGCGGCACCGCGCCGGTGACTTCCCAGGCGACTTCCGTACCCGTCGAGATCTCTTGCGAGACATTCTTGTTGGCGGGTTGTGGGCCGTACGTCTTGTTTGTGGAGCAAAAAGACGGCGAATGCTGCCCGAATCGGGGCATTTAGGGTGTTCCCGTGCGCGGTTGACGGGTCGTCGGCGCCGCGCCCGTCGGTGATCTCCCCGGCGCCGCGGACCGTGGAAGCCGGGCGGCCGGTGCGCCCGCACACCTGCCGCTGCGGTGGTTCCCCGGTGGAGGGGCCGGTTTGACTACGCCCGAGCCGCGGAGCACGCTGGATGAGTGCCGCAGCACCTCATGGTGATTACGTAGGCGCGTGACCGTCCTCGAACGGGTCGCGCGCCCAGCCCTTCCGCCCTACGGCGGGGGGCTTTTTTGTTTGCCGCGGCCACAGCGAGGTGGCCGCCGAGCCACCCAGGAGATCTTCGATGACATCACCATCCGTGAGCGGGCCCTCGGCTACCGGCGCCTCGCCGTCCCGGGTGGGCGACACGGCTGACGCTGACGACACGGGAGATCGCGAGGCCGTGGCAGCTCCGGCCGTAACTCCGGTCACCCCGGCCGCCGCCCGGGTCGGAGCGCGGCCGGGGCTGCTGCGGCCAGGCAGCGCGCGCAGGGCGTCCACGCGACGTACGTTCGGCCCCCGAGCGGCCGCGTCCGGCCGGGAAGCAGGATGCCGCCCAGGCAACGGCACCCCGCTGCCGCCCGATGCCACGGTGCCGGCAGGAACGCTGGCTGCTGAGGCGCTGGCTGCAGAGGCGCTGTCGGTCGGCGCGCTGGCGGTCGACGTCGCCGACGTGGTGGCCGCCGCCGACGGGCTGCGGGGGGTCGCCCGGCGCACCCGGGTCGTGGCCGACGCCGACCTGACCCGGCTCACCGGCTCGCCGGTCTGGCTCAAGTGCGAACACGAGCAGCACACCGGTTCGTTCAAGCTGCGCGGCGCATATCACCGGATCGCGGCCGCTGGCCCGCACGCCCGCGAGCGGGGGGTCGTGGCCGCGAGCGCGGGTAACCACGCGCAGGGCGTCGCCTTCGCCGCGGCCCGGTTCGGCGTCGAAGCGACGATCTTCGTGCCGGAGAGCGCCAACCCGTCGAAGGTCGCCAGCACCCGGCGTTGGGGCGCCCGGGTCGAGTACGTCCCGGGCGGGGTCGACGCGGCGCTCGCGGCGGCGGCCGCGTTCGCGAACGAGGGCGGCCGGCTGCTGGTCCATCCCTTCGACGACGCCGCCGTCATCGCCGGGCAGGGGACGATCGGGCTGGAACTGCTCGAGCAGGTCCCGAACCTCTCCACCGTCATCGTCGGAGTTGGCGGTGGTGGTCTCCTGTGTGGCCTTGCCGTAGCGATCAAGGGCCTGCGCCCGGACGTCCGCGTCATCGGCGTCCAGTCCGCCGCCGCGCCGGCCTTCGCCACATCCTTCCGCGCCGGTCGCCGCGTCACGGTGCCCCCGGGCAGCGCCGGCACGACGGAGACGGTCGGCCAGCCGGGAACCGCCGCCGGCACCATCGCCGACGGGATGGCCGTGGCCGCGCCCGGGCGGCTCACCCTCGAGCTCGCCACCCGTCTCGTCGACGACGTCGTCACGGTCGACGAGAGTGCGTTCTGGGAGGCGATGGTCCTGCTGCGCCGGGCGGGCCAGCGGGTGGAGCCCGCGGGCGCGGCGGGTGTCGCCGCGTTGCTGCGGACCCCCCGGCTCGCGGTCGGGCCCACCGCGGTGGTGATCTCCGGCGGCAACCTTGACCCGGCCGTCGACGCCAGGGTCGCCGCACTCGCCGGCGCCGGTGCTCTCAGCGCTGCCGGTACCGGCAGCGTCGGTGCCGACCCGGCCGGCTCGGCCGCGGGCCGTCGAACGGTTGCCTGACCGCCCGCGGCGCCGACCGGCGGGCCTGTGCCCGGAGGTTGGGGCAGGCGAGACCCGGCCGCGAGGGCTCGGGCGGGGCATGGAAGTGTCGGACCCGCCCGGCAGCATGGCGTGGCGGTCGGCGTGGCCGCGGCGCCGGGTGGTTGGCCCGTCGAACGTACGATCGAGGTCTGATGAGCACTCTTTTCGACGACACCTTCGGCCCCGGGGCCCTGGTCGACGGCGGTGCCCCGGCCGGCTCCGGCGACGGCCACGAGCCGCACGGTGATCTTCCCGGTGGCGGTCGGGCGTCCCGTGGGGCCTTCGGCCCGGCGGTGCTCGAGCAGGGCGGAGCCACCCGCGCCCGGGCGCCCAGGCTCGACCCGGACGAGCTGCTCGAGGGGCTCAACCCGCAGCAGCGTGCCGCGGTGGTGCATGCCGGCTCGCCGTTGCTGGTCGTCGCGGGTGCCGGGTCCGGCAAGACCCGCGTGCTCACGCACCGGATCGCGTACCTGCTCGCGGCGCGCGGCGCGCGGCCCGGCGAGATCCTCGCGATCACCTTCACCAACAAGGCCGCCGGCGAGATGAAGGAGCGCGTCGAGGCGATCGTGGGCGGCCGCGCCCGGGCGATGTGGGTGAGCACCTTCCACTCCGCCTGCGTGCGCATCCTGCGCTCGGAGGCGAGCCGGCTTGGCTTCGGCTCCTCCTTCTCGATCTACGACGCGGCGGACGCCCAGCGCCTCATCACGCTGGTCACCAGGGATCTCGACCTCGATCCGAAGCGGCACACGGCCCGTGGGCTCGCCGCGGCGATCAGTGCGCTGAAGAACGAGCTGGTCGACTGGGAGACGGCCCGGGACAGGGCCACGAACCACATCGAGCGCACGGTCGCCGAGGTCTACGCCGCCTACCAGCAGCGCCTGACCCAGGCGAACGCGCTGGACTTCGACGACCTGATCATGACCACGGTCAACCTGCTACAGGCGTTCCCGGACGTCGCCGAGCACTACAGGCGCCGGTTCCGCCACGTCCTGGTGGACGAGTACCAGGACACCAACCACGCCCAGTACGTGCTCATCCGTGAGCTCGTGGGCCGCTCGGCGTCCTCGGCTGACGAGCCGGCTGCGGGCTCCGGCGAGGCTGTGTACTCCGGCGGTTCCGCGGAGCCCGACGGTTCCTCGGAGTACGGCGGTTCCGCTGAGCCCGACGGGGCGGGGTGGCCCGCGAAGGCGGTGCCGCCGTCGGGTGCCGTTCCGCCCGCGGAGCTGTGTGTCGTCGGTGACGCGGACCAGTCGATCTACGCCTTCCGTGGCGCGAACATCCGCAACATCGTCGAGTTCGAGCAGGACTTCCCGAACGCGGCGGTCATCCTGCTGGAGCAGAACTACCGCTCCACGCAGACGATCCTCTCCGCGGCGAACGCGGTCATCGCCCGCAACGCCCAGCGCAAGCCCAAGCGCCTGTGGTCGGACGCCGGTGACGGCGAGCGGATCGTCGGCTTCGTCGCCGACAACGAGCACGACGAGGCCGCGTTCGTCGCGGAGGAGATCGACCGCCTCGGCGACGAGAACCTGGCCAGGCCGGCGGACGTCGCCGTCTTCTACCGGACGAACGCGCAGAGCCGCGTGTTCGAGGAGATCTTCATCCGGGTCGGCCTGCCGTACCGGGTCGTCGGCGGCGTCCGGTTCTACGAGCGCCGCGAGATCCGTGATCTTCTCGCCTACCTGCGGGTGCTGGTGAACCCGACGGACACGGTGAACCTGCGGCGCATCCTGAACGTTCCGCGGCGCGGCATCGGTGACCGCGCGGAGGCGATGGTCTCGGCCTTCGCCGAGCGGGAGCGGATCGCCTTCTCCGAGGCGCTCACCCGGGTGGACGAGGTACCCGGCGTGGCGACCAGGTCGGCCCGCTCGATCCGAGATTTCGTCGCCCTCCTGGAGGGCCTGCGCGAGCAGCTGCCCGCTGGCCCGCTGGCCGTGATCGAGGCGACGCTGGAACGGACGGGCTACCTCTCGGAGCTGGTCGCGGAGGACACCATCGAGGCACAGGGCCGGGTGGAGAACCTGCGCGAACTCGTCGGGGTCGTCCAGGAGTTCACCGAGCGGCGCCCGGACGGCACCCTCGCCGAGTTCCTGGAGCAGGTGGCGCTCGTCGCCGACGCCGACCAGATACCCGACGACGACGGCTCGGACGGCGTGGTCACGCTGATGACCCTGCACAGCGCGAAGGGCCTCGAGTTCCCCGTCGTGTTCCTGACCGGGCTCGAGGACGGCGTCTTCCCGCACATGCGCACGCTTGGTGACCCGACCGGGCTGGAGGAGGAGCGCCGGCTCGCCTACGTGGGCGTCACCCGGGCCCGTGCGAGGCTGTACCTCACCAGGTCCCAGGTACGCAGCGCCTGGGGGCAGCCGGCCTACAACCCGCCGTCCCGGTTCCTGGGGGAGGTGCCGGACTCGCTCGTGGAGTGGCGGCGGCTGCCCGAGCCTGCCCCGGCCGCGGGCGGTGGGCGGTTCTCCGGCGGTGGGTCGGCGGGCGCGGGCAACGGTTCCGGTGGGTCCGGCGGGAAGCTGCCGAGCTCCCCGTTCGGGGCGAAGCCCAGCCGCCCGGCGGCGCGTCCGATCATCGAGCTGACCCCCGGCGACCGTGTCACCCACGACACGTTCGGTCTCGGTGTGGTCGTCACGACGAGCGGGGTGGGGGACTCGCGCCAGGCCAAGGTCGACTTCGGCGCCGAGACCGGCACGAAGGACCTCCTCCTGCGCTACGCCCCGGTCGAGAAGCTCTAGCCCGGAGGTCTGGCGGCGCGGCGGCGTGGGGCGTGGGGCGAGGTCAGCCCGCGTCGGCTGTCGCCGACGCCGCGGTCGGCAGGGCACCGAGGTCGTAGTCGTAGAGCCAGCCGGTCGCCCGTTCGTACATCCGCGGGAAGACGATCGGCATGATCAGGTCACGCAGCCGGGCGGCCACCGGGCCCGCGGTCTTGGCATCGCGGTTCGCGATGGCGGCCTTCACCATTTTCCCGAGCCGGTCGCCGCGCAGCCGGTCGTAGACCGCCAGCGCGTCGCTCGTAGTGGTCCGCCGGCCGAGCTCCCGCGCGAGGACGACGGCGTCCTCCAGCGCCATCGACGCGCCCTGCCCGGCGCCCACCGGATGGGCCGCGTCGCCGATCAGGACGATCCGGCCGTCATGGTGACCACGCACGAGCGGCAGGGTGTGCAGGAGCGTGCCGCCGTGCACGCGGGTCGTCGCGCGCAGGACGGCGACGGCCCGCTGAAGGAGAACCTGCTGCAGGCCCTGCTGGCCGACATGCACGGGCAGGCGGGCGAGGCGATGGCGGACGGGGCGATGCCGGGCGCGGGGGAGGAACCGGGGGATGGCACGGAGCATCCCCGCGAGCACGACCTCACCGACCGCGCGCAGATGCGTGCGCACCTGGCCGTGGCCTGGCGAGTGATGCGGGCCAACCTGCCGGTCGTGGTCGCGCTGTACGAGTCGGCCATCACCCGGGGGGTCCGGTCGGATGCCCTGTGGGAGCAGCTCGTCCAGGACACGGCCGTGCTGCGCGAGCACCTGGAGTACCTGCGGGACCGCGGCCACCGGCTGCCCGGCGAGCCGGTTCTCGTCGCCGCGGCGATGGGGGCGCTGCTGTCGACGCTGGCCTACGCCCTGCTTCCGTCGAACGAGGCCGGCTTCTCCGACGAGGAAGTCGTCGGCACGCTCACCGAGCTGTTGCTCGCCGGTGTGCGGGGCGAGTCGCCGGAGGCCGGTGACCCGAGCTAGCGGCTCGGCCTCGGCGACTCGGTCGCACCAGGCTCGGTCTCAGTAGTGGACGCCGTGACCGGCGAGCCAGGTCAGCGGGTCGACCTTCGTCCCGTACTGGCCGTTGAGGCGGACCTCGAAGTGCAGGTGCGGACCGGTGGACTTGCCGGTGTTGCCCTCCAGGCCGATCTGCTCGCCGGTGGCGACCTCCTGCCCGAGTCGCACGTCGATGCGCGACAGGTGGCCGTAGCTGGTCACCACGTTGTTCTCGTGCATGATCTGCACAAAATTGCCGTATCCCGACTCCCAGCCGGCGTAGATGACGGTGCCGCGGTGCGCCGCGTGGATCGGCGTCCCGTGCGCCGCGCCGAAGTCCACGCCGATGTGACGGTTGGCGCCGCCGAATCCCTGGGTGATCCGTGCCTCGATCGGGCGGACCCACCGGGCGGCCTCCAGCCGCTCGGTCTCGGCGGCGGTCGCCGCGGCGTGCTGGCTCAACGTGGCCGCGGCCTCGCGGGCCACGATCTGGTCGGTGACCTGCAGGTAGGCGCTCAGCCGGCGCTGGGCCTCGGCGGCCTCGCCGTCGGGGGCCCCGGCGGAGAGATCGTCCGTTCCGTCGGCGGAGATGACGTTGACCGTTCCCGGCGCGGTACCGCTCGGGCCGGCGGACGCGCCGAGCACAGTGCCGGTCGGTCGGATCTCGGGCGACGGGGAGGTCTCCGAGTGCGCCACCCCGGTACTGTTGATCATGACAAGCCCGATGGTGGACGCCACCGCGGTGGCGACACCCGTGCGCCGTAGCTGGATGGCGGTGAAACCCGATCTACCGAACGCGGACGAGTCCTGCTCGTCGGAGGATCCAGCATTCCGGCGGCGGCGTGCTCCGTGTTCGGATCTCGGGAACTGCGGTCGCATCAACACGCACTCCCATGGTCGCAAGGCATCCGCCGGACAAACCGGTCGGGGAGGGGGACCTCTAAACCGATGAGGAGGCTACACCGTGCGATTCGGACAGATACCCCTAGCTAGCCACAAAGATGTGGCACTTTCGTGGTGGTCTGTGACGGTTGGCGACCGCCGGCGGAGTCCGTGGCCAGCCTGCGGGCGATCATGTGCGCCACCCCGCTGCTGAACGGCAGGCCGTGGTGCCCCGCCCCCTCGACGACCACGTTCTCGGTCACCAGGTCGGGATGGGTGAGCGCCGCCTCGCCCGGGCGGACCACCGTGTCGAGGCCGCCGGCGACGGCGATGAAGCGGGTCCGGACGCCGGGAGCCGGCTCGACGAGCTCCCTCAGCAGCGGTGAACCGGGGCGAAGCTGGCTGACGAGCCGGTAGGAGACGGCCTTCGGAACCAGGCAGGCCAGCCGGGTGCCGTTGTGTGGCGTCGCCAGCGTGACCAGGGTCTGCACGTGGTCGCCGCCGCCGAGCCGCTGCACGTAGTAGCGGGCCACCAGGCCGCCGAGCGAGTGGGCGACGATGTGCACGCCGGTGTCGCCGTGGCGGCCGGCGACCTGCTCGACGGTCTCGGCGAGCTGCGCCGCGGCCGCCTGGACGCTCGTCGCGAACAGCGGGATGTCCACCGAGGTCACAGTCGTGAAGCCGCGGCGGCGCAGGGAGCGTTCCAGCCGGGCGAACACGGACCGGTTGTCGACGAGGCCGTGTACCAGCAGGATCGGCGTCCCGGCCGCCATCGGGTCGCCGATGAGCAGGCCGCGTTGCAATGGTGTCAGGCCGGCGAGCCGGTAGCGGTCGGCGAGTCCGTCGTCGTCGCGGCGCCGGCGCGGCAGTGCCGCGGCCGGGTAGAGCGCGGCGTGGGTGGCCAGGCAGGCGGCCTCGACCACGAGGCCCTTCACGCCGTCGAGCTGGGCGCCGCCGATTCGGGTGAACAGCCGAGTGCCGATGACCGTCCCCTTCGTGACGACCTGTCTCCCGTGGCAGGTTGGGTTAACGACGTTACAGAAAGCCACCCAATCCTGTCGACCATTTTGCCCTTCGTTGGCGAAGGCGGACATCACTGTCGCGCATCGTCAGCTCGGTCAGCACCTCGGTCACCCGGTGTGCCAGGCCGGGCGGACCGGTGTCGCGCGGCGTGAGGACGCCGTCGGCGAAACCCAGGCTGACCAGGTCCGACGGGCGCAGCCCCGCGGTGTCCGCGGCCTGCTCGACGCTGATCCGGAGCGTGGTGGCCGTGCCCTCGGGTGACAGCGCCGTGACGTAACTGTCCGGCGACATCAGGACCACATCGGTACAGCACGCCGCCAGCGCCCCACCCGAGCCGCCCTCACCGACGATCACGGAGAGCGTCGGCGACGCGCAGCCGAGCACCTCCGCCATCGCCGCGCCGATCTCGGCCGCGATGCCACCCGCCTCGGCCGCTGGCCCGCACTCCGCCCCCGGGGTGTCGACCAGCGTGACGAGTGGCAGGCCGAGCCGGCTGGCGAGGCCCGCGGCCCGCACGAGCAGCCGGTACCCGGCCGGCCCCGGCGCGCCGCCGCGTTCGACCGCCAGCGCGACCCCCACGGCGCGCGGCCCGAGCCCGCCTGCGCCGGGTTCACCGCCTGCGCTCAATTCCCCGTCGGCGCTGTGTTCCCCGTCGGTGACGGGCGTCCCGGCCAGCCGGCCGACCCGGGCGCGCACCGTGCGGTCCGGGCCGGTCAGGTCCACCCCGGCGGGGAACAGGCCGTCCAGGATGTCGCCCGCATGCCTGCGCTGGCCGGTGCGGGCGGCGAGGACCTGTTCCCACCCGCCGCGGGCCGGTGCCGGCCCACTCCCCGCCCGGCTGGCGTCGGCCCGGCTGGCGTCGGCCCGGCTGGCGTCGGCCCGGCTGTTGTCGGCGATGCCGGCCCGGTCGCCGTCGGCGTCTGTCCTGGCGGGCCGGTCGGGTGCGCGCGCGGCGGGCAGGACACGGGCGGGAACGGCGACCGCGTCCAGCGCGCGCCGCAGCCACGAGGCGACGGCGGCTGGCGCGACGGCCGCGTCCACCAGCCCGGCGGCGTGGGCGGCCGCCGCCGTGTGGCTGGCGCCGGCCGGGGGAGCCTCGCCGGTGACCGCGGCCACCACCCGGGGCCCGGCGAACCCCACCGTCGCGCCCAGCACGGCGCACCGCAGATCGGCGCGGGAGCCCACGGTGACCCACATCCCGCCGGTGGTCGGCTGGTCCGAGACGGCGACATGGGGGAGGCCCGCCGCGGCGACCTCGGCGAGCGCGAGGGACACCCGGGCCAGCCCCACCAGCCCGGCCACGCCCTCCTGCAGCCGCGTCCCACCGCTGCGCACGAGTGACACCAGCGGAAGCCGCCCGGCGACGGCCGCGCCCGCCGCGTCCGCGAACGCGCCCGCGTCGGCCTCCCCGAAGCTGCCCCCGTTGACCGCGAAGTCCCAGACCGCGACGACGGCGTCCACGCCCTCGACCGGGCCGGTGCCCCACCACAGCGCGGGACGTCCGTCGTAGCCCGGCCAGCCGAGGCGGTTGGGCGCGCCGGCGACGGCGGGCCGGCGGATGACATCGGCCAGGACGGCGGCCCGCCAGTCCCGGGCCGTGGCGGTGGAATCGCGCTCAGCCATGCCTACAGATCCTCGCCGCGATCGGCTCCGGCAGTGCTGTGACGTGTGGGATCGCTCGTCCGCCCGCCCCCGGTCACCGTCGGCCCGCCACGGCCGGCCGGTCTGCCCGTTCCCGCCGGGGTCCTGAATCGTCCGGCGCCGGCACGCCGTCCCGCGGCCGGGGCGCCGCAGGTGGGATGCCGCGGCTGGGATGAGGCGGGCGAGGCAGGCTCGGAAATCGTCCTGGACGCCGGCAGGGTGCGGTTACGTTGTCGCCCGCTGTCGCTGACCCGTCGGCCGTGCGTCATAAGGTGCGGAATAGTCTTGTGTGCTCTGTTCGTGGAGCGGTCACACGGCGCCCGGCCGGCCGAGGGGAGTCATGCTCACACCGCTGACGGACGACGACCCGAGGCAGGTCGGCCGGTACCGGCTCCACAACCGGATCGGTGCCGGCGGGATGGGCACCGTCTACCTCGGCTTCACCCCTGGCTCCGAACCGGTCGCGGTGAAGGTGGCCGCCGCCGAGTTGTCCGAGGACGACGAGTTCCGGTCCCGCTTCGAGCGCGAGGTCCGGGCCGCGCTGCGGGTCCGGGGCGGTGCCGTGGCCAGCGTGCTGGACGCGGACACGAGCGCCGCCCAGCCGTGGATGGTGACCGAGTACGTCGAGGGCGTCAGCCTGGCCGACGCCGTCCGCCGCCGGGGGCGGCTGGAGGCGCACCTCGTGCGCGGGCTGGCTGTCGGCCTCGCCGACGCGCTGGTCGCGATCCACGCGGCGGGCGTCGTCCACCGCGACCTGAAGCCGTCGAACATCCTGCTCGCCTGGGACGGCCCCAAGGTCATCGACTTCGGCATCGCGCAGCTCACCGACAGCGCCACCCTGACCAGGACCGGTCATGTCATCGGCACCCTGGCGTGGATGGCGCCGGAGCAGATGCGCGGCGAACCGGCCGGCACCGCGGCGGACGTCTTCGCCTGGGCGAGCTGCGTCACCTACGCCACGACCGGTCGCCACCCGTTCCACGCCGACGCCCCCGACCTGCTGGCGCAGCGCGTCCAGCGCGACGAGCCCGACCTCGACGCGGTTCCGCCCTACCTGCGCGGCCTGGTCGGCCAGGCGCTGGCCAAGGCACCGCGCGAGCGACCGGGGGCGTCCGGTCTGCTGGCCGCGCTCGTCGGGCATGAGGTACACGGCGTCACCGACGCCGACGCGGCCGCGGGGTCCGTCCTCGAGCAGACCTGGACGGGGCCGTCGCCGGCGTTCGGCACGCCGCCGGCCGTGGCCGCGCGCCCTCCCGCCCGGCCGGCTTCGAGTGGGCCGTCGCGTTCCAGCCCGTCCGGATGGGCCAACTCGCCGGGGGCCGCCTGGCTGCCGGGGGTCTCTCCGGCGCCGGGACCGCCCGCGGCGCCCACCCCGTCGTCGACGCCCGGGTCGTCGTCGGCACCGGGGCCGTCGTTGCCGTCGCCACCCACCGCGTCGGGCCCGCTGGGTCCACCGCCGCCGGCCTCGGCGTTCCGCGCGACCTCCGGTCCCGGTCTCGCGCGGCGCGGCCCGGGCGGCCCCGGCGGCGAATCCACGTACCGCCCGGCTGACCCGATGCCGCCGGCCGCTCCGCCCGACCCGCGATCGTGGCCGGCGCGGGGAGCGGCGGCGTCCGGGCGGCCGGCGGCCGGCGCTGATCCGGCGCAGCCGCCCTACCAGCCCGGACGTACCTCCGCGGGGCCGGCGCCGTTCCCGGTACCGAGCGGGTACGCCCAGGCGCGGCCGGGCGGGCCCGTCGCGCCCGCGGCCGTGCCGGAGGCGCCCGCCGGGTACCCGCCGCCCGTCGGGCCGGCCGGGCACCACGGGCCGGCGGGACAGGCGGGACAGGCGGCCCGGCCGCCGGCCCCCGGCGGCCGCGCGTCGCCCGCCCGCCGCGCCGGTCAGGGCCCTGGGCCCTTCGAGCGGTGGAACACCTGCGCGCTGCTGTCGCTGGCCCTGGGCATCCTGTGGATCTTTGGCCTCGGCAGCGTCGCGGCGGTGGCGCTGGGCCATGTCGGGCGGCTGCAGATCCGCCGCCGGGGCCAGCGGGGCTCGCTCGCCGCGACGGTGGGCATCGGCCTGGGGTGGCTCGGCATCGCCACGAGCGCGGTGATCGCGGCCCTGGTGCGGCTCATTCTCTGAGGAACTTCTCTGCGGAGCGGAAGGGCTCTCGCGGCGCGTATCTCCTCCGTGAGCTGATCAGTGTTCCCCATGGTTGTGTGAGATCGGACATATCCGAGTGTGCCGTCGCGGTGGGAAACCGAGGCCGGTGCGCCCGCGCGCGGGCCTGGTAACGGTCCGCCACGGGGCGTGTTGCCCCGCGGTGTCCCTGCGGTTGCCGGTCTCGCGGGCCGTCCCGGACACGAAATGAAGCGAAACCCGCACTCCTGACGAGGGTTCCGCGCGAAGCGCCGCTGGCACGAAAGCGCGCCGGCCGGCCCGGCGGACGGGTGCGCGGCGGGGGTGCGGGGCCGGGCGGTGCCCGTGGAGGAGGTGACGGGGATCAACTCTGGGTCACCGGCCGGCGCCGAGCGTCCCAACGGCCTCGTCAGTAGGCTCGCAGGCGTTCTGTGCATCCCCTGACCGACCGCATCCGACTGGACGGACCGTGGATCTCTTCGAATACCAGGCGAAGAAGCTTTTCGCCGAACATGGCGTACCGGTACCCACCGGGAAGATTGCCACAACCCCCCAACAGGCACGTGAGATCGCGACCGAGCTCGGCGGCAAGGTGGTCGTCAAGGCTCAGGTCAAGGCCGGAGGCCGAGGCAAGGCCGGCGGTGTGAAGGTCGCCGACGGGCCCGACGACGCGTTCGAGAAGGCGTCGGCGATCCTGGGGATGGACATCAAGGGCCACACGGTCCACTCCGTCCTCGTCGAGCAGGCCAGCAACATCGCGGAGGAGTACTACGCCTCCTTCCTGCTCGACCGGGCGAACCGCACGTTCCTCGCCATGGCCTCCCGTGAGGGCGGCATGGAGATCGAGGAGGTCGCGGCCACCAACCCGGAGGCGCTCGCGCGCATCCACATCGACCCGCTGACCGGCGTGGACGCGGCCAAGGCCCGCGAGATCGCCGTCGCCGCCAAGCTGCCCGAGGCCGCCCTCGAGGGTGCGTCCGTGCTGCTGGTGAAGCTGTGGGAGGTGTTCGTCAAGGCCGACGCCACGCTGGTCGAGGTGAACCCGCTCATCCTGACCGGCGACGGCAAGGTCATCGCGCTCGACGGCAAGGTGACCCTGGACGAGAACGCGGATTTCCGGCACCCGGAGAACGCCGAGCTCGTCGACGTCGCCGCGGTCGACCCGCTGGAGCAGAAGGCCAAGGAGAAGGGCCTCAACTACGTCAAGCTCGAGGGCCAGGTCGGGATCATCGGCAACGGTGCCGGCCTCGTCATGTCGACGCTGGACGTCGTGACCTACGCCGGTGAGGAGTTCGGTGGCCAGCGGCCGGCGAACTTCCTCGACATCGGCGGTGGCGCCTCGGCCGAGGTGATGGCGAACGGCCTGTCGATCATCCTGAGCGACCCGTCCGTGAAGAGCGTCTTCGTCAACATCTTCGGCGGGATCACGGCCTGTGACGCCGTCGCGAACGGCATCGTCCAGGCGCTCGCCATCGTCGGGGACGTCAGCACCCCGCTGGTGGTGCGTCTCGACGGCAACAACGCCGAGGAGGGCCGCCGGATCCTGAAGGAGGCCAACCTCCCGGTGGTCAAGCCGGTGGACACGATGGACGGCGCAGCGAAGCTCGCCGCCGAGCTCGCCGCGGCCGCGGCCTGACCTGGGTCGGAGGACACAACCGATGGCTATCTGGCTTGACGAGAACAGCCGCGTGGTGGTGCAGGGCATCACCGGTGGCGAGGGCAGCAAGCACACCCGGCGGATGCTGGCGGCGGGCACCAAGGTCGTCGCCGGCGTGAACGCGCGCAAGGTCGGCCAGCAGGTCGAGGGGGTCCCGGTCTTCGGCTCGGTGGCCGACGCCATGGCCGAGACCGGCGCCAACGTCTCGGTGATCTTCGTTCCGCCGAGGTTCACCAAGGATGCCGCGATCGAGGCGGTCGACGCCGCGATCCCGCTCGCCGTCGTCATCACCGAGGGCGTGCCGGTGCACGACACGACCGAGTTCTTCGCCTACTCGCAGTCCAAGGGCACGACCCGGATCATCGGGCCGAACTGCCCCGGAATCGCCAGCCCGGGCGTCTCCAACGCCGGCATCATCCCCGCCGACATCACGCCGGGCGGGCGGATCGGCCTGGTCAGCAAGAGCGGCACGCTGACCTACCAGATGATGTACGAGCTGCGTGAGTTCGGTTTCTCCACCTGCGTCGGCATCGGCGGTGACCCGGTCATCGGGACCACGCACATCGACGCCCTCGACGCGTTCCAGGCCGACCCGGGCACCGACGCGATCGTCATGATCGGTGAGATCGGCGGTGACGCGGAGGAGCGTGCCGCGGCCCACATCGACGCGCACGTGACGAAGCCCGTCGTGGGTTACGTCGCCGGGTTCACCGCCCCGGAAGGCAAGACCATGGGCCACGCCGGCGCGATCGTCTCGGGCTCCTCGGGTACCGCGCAGGCCAAGAAGGAGGCCCTCGAGAAGGCCGGTGTGCGTGTCGGCAAGACCCCAACCGAAACGGCGCGACTGATGGCTGACATCATGCGTTCGTTGTAGCTCTGTTCGCGGGGGGTCTTCCTCTGACCTGGGGGAAGGCCCCCGCGTCGGGCGGTCCAGGGGTTCTTTGGGTCGTTGGGGCGGGGACGCGGACGCGAACGCTTTCCGTCTTGCGGCGTTGCTGTAAGACTCCTGATGTGGTCAGGGTGGGCTGTGGGACGATGGTCGGCCCACCCGACCGACCGACCTGACGAAGTGGGGATTGTTGTCGTGGTACAGATTGGTGGTCGTAACGTCGCGACCAACGACGTCGGGATCATGGCCGCCGGCGCCGTAGCGTTCATCTTCAGCTTCCTGGCGTGGTTCTCGCTCAAGGGCGACTTCTTCGGCTCGTCCTATTCCGACAGCGCGAGCGCGTGGAACACCGACGTCGGTGGCTGGTTCTGGGGATGGCTCGCCATCCTCCTCCTCCTCGCGGTCGCGGGGCTGACCGCGGCCCTCACGTTCGTCGCCAATCTCCGCCTCCCGACGCTCCCGGTCCCGCTCCCGCTGGTCCTGGCCGGTGCCTCCGGGCTCGCCGTGCTGCTGATTCTGATCCGTTGGATCGCCTACCCCAAGATTCCTGAAGGCTTTGAGGGCGGCGCTTCGTACGGCCTGTTCATCGGGCTGATCGCGGCCATCGCGCAGACGGTGTTCGGGGTACTGAACATCCGTTCCGGTTCTGGTGTCACGGGCCAGCCGCCGCAGCCCGGTGGCTGGCCGGGCCAGGGCCAGCCACCGTACGGCCAGCCGCCCGCCGGGTACGGCCAGCCCTACGGCCAGCAGCCGCCCGCCGGGTACGGCCAGCAGCCGCCGGCCGGTTACGGGCAGCAGCCGCCGGCCGGTGGTTACGGGCAGCAGCCGCCCACGGGCGGGTACGGCCAGCCGCCGCAGGGCGGTTATGGCCAGCAGCAGGGCGGCTATGGTCAGCAGCCCGGTTACGGACAGCAGCCGCCGGCCGGTGGTTACGGCCAGCAGCCGCCCACGGGCGGGTACGGCCAGCCGCCCACGGGCGGGTACGGCCAGCCGCCGCAGGGCGGTTACGGCCAGCCGCCGTCGGATCGCTAGATCCCCTCACCGGACGACGTCCGGTGACGGAGGGAGAGAGCCAGTGGCGCCACCCGCTGGCCGGTTCGCCGGCCGCCCGGTCACGTACGGGCTTGCGGCTGGTGGCGCGCTGGTCCTCATCTCCGGGTTCCGCCCCTGGTTCGCCCCGGCGGACGCCGCCTACGGGACGTCGTCCGCCGGCTGGGACGCCGGTCCGGCCGGGCGCCTCGCGCTGGTCCTCGGCCTGCTGCTGACCGCCGGCGTTCTCCTTCCCCTGATCATCCGACGTCTCCCGGTTTTGTCTCGTGCCGAGGACCGGATGCTCGGCTGGGCCCACCGCCGTCACCACGACGTACGCGGATGGGCCACGGCGCGACTCGCGCGCGCGCCGCGCGGTTCCGATGGCGCCGACGGATTCGGCGGCCTCGCGGCCCGGGTGGCGCTGCGGGTCGCCGACACGCCGCCCGCCCGGCTGACCGCCGCCGTCGCCGTTGCCGTCGCCGGCGCGGCCGTGATGGCGATCCTGATCGGGTGGATGACGGCGCCGGCCATGGCCGATCCCGTCCTGCCGGCCGGCGGCCATCCGGCGATGCCCGGTGTGGCCAGGGACGGGCTGTTCGCCGGGCTCGCGGGCACGACGGTCGAACTCGTCGCCTGTGCGTGGGCGCTGCGCCGCGCGCGGGCCGAGGGTTAGCGCTCAGGTGGGGGCGGCGGCGGTCGGGATCGTACCGGCCTGGCCGGCCGGAGCGGTGCGACCGGCGTGTCCTGTTACCGACCTGGGTCGTTCTCGTATATCTCGGCGTGTTGTCCCGGAAGTGGTCCTCCGTCCGTGCGAGCCTGCCGAGCGTGGGTGCTCCCGTGCGAAACTCCGGCGCGTTCACCGGGGCCGTCCGCGGGCGTGAGCCCGCCGCGGACGCAGCCGGCACCGCCGACGCCGAGCAGGCCGCCGGCGGGCCGCCGCGGGCCTGGCGGCGACTCGGCCGCCCGGTCGTCAGCGCCGTCACGACCAGCGCCGTGGGGCTGGTCGTCATCGAGCTCGTCGTGCTCGTCGTGTGGGGAACGGACACCAGCTCGTCCGCCGGCCCGGACACCGCGGCACGGGTCGGCGCGGATCTGTGGCTGCTCGCGCACGGCGCCACCATCCACCTGCCCGGCGGGACCGTCGACTTCCTCCCGGTGGGGCTGGCGCTGCTTCCCCTCCTCGCGGCGACGACCGCCGCGCACCGCCTGGCGACCGGCAATCTCGAGCGGCTGCCGCCCGCGCGGGGTTTGCGCCCGGCCGGCCTGCGTCCGTCGAGCCTGCGCCCGGGCCGGTCAGCGCGGGCCGGGACACCGCCGCCCTGGCGAGCGCTGGGCCGCGATGTCGCACTCGTCGCCGTCACCCAGACGGTCTTCGTCCTGCTGGTCGCGCTCGTCGTGTCGGCGCCGGCCGCGCGCCCGGATCTGCTCACCGTCGTCGTTGGCGCGCTGTCGTTCAGCGTGACCGGCGCGTCGGTCGGAGCCCTCTCCGGCTACGGCGCGCTGCGGTCGGTCTGGCGTGCCCTGCCCGGCATGGTCAGGGTGCCCGTCACGGCCGCGTTCACCTCGTTCACCGCGCTGCTGGGCGCGTCCGCCTTCGGGGTCGCGCTGGTCCTGGCCGCGACCCTGCCCGAGATCGCCGCGGCCGACCGCGGCCTGGGCACCGGCGTGGTCGGCGGCGTCGGGCTGGCCGCCGTCCAGCTCGCGGTGCTTCCCAACCTGGTCATCTGGGCGCTGGCGTACACGCTCGGCCCGGGTTTCGGCACCGGCGGCGGCTTCGTCCGGCCGGACGCGGTGCACCCGGCGATGCTGCCTGACCTGCCGGTCTTCGCCGCGCTGCCGCCCGGCCCGCTGCCACGGCCCGGCTGGCTCGTGCTGGCGCTGGTGCCCGTCGTCGCCGGGATCATGCTCGCGGTGTCGGTGCGCCGCTGCGCCGGGCAGATCAGCCACCGGCGCCGGCTGGCGGCGGTGCTTGCCGCGGCGGGGCTCAGCGGGGTGCTGATGATGTTCACCGCGCACCTGTCGGCCGGCCGGCTGGGCGACGCGTCCGGCCGTTTCGGGCCGACGGGATGGTCGGTGGGGCTGGCGGCCGCGGGAGAGCTGGCCGTGGTGGGCGTCGTGGTGTGCTGCCTGGCCGAGATGGTGGCGCGGCGTGCCGGTCAGCCGTTCGAGGTCGGCTCGGTGCGCAGCGCTTCGCTGAAGCGGCGGCTGCACTCGTCGAGCGCCTGGGGCGACCGGGCCTCGCGCCGGCATTCCTGATAGCGGTGCAGGTCGTCGCCGTGCCGTTCGTAGAAGGCCCACGTCCCGCCGGCGACGGTGACCGCGACCAGCAGTGAGAGGGCGCCGAGCGCCAGCCCGGCCGTGCCCATGCCGCCGCCGGTCCCGCCTCGGCGGGCGTGGGCGCGGGCCCGCATTCCCGTCACGATGGCGGCGATCCCGACGGCGCCGCCGACGACCGCGATGCTGGTGACCAGCGCGACCACCCCGAGGGTCAGCGAGATCCGCCCGGTTCGGAGCCCGGGCACCGGCTCCCGGCCGGGCCGGCCGGCACCGCGGCCGTACCGAGCGGCCAGGCGGTCCGCGAACGGGCCGGCCGGTGCCGGCCCTGTTGCCTCGCTGTGACCCGACGGAGGGTGTGCGGCTGGCTCGGTGAAGCCGGCGGAGTCCCGGGCACGGTCCTGGCGGGAGCCCTGGTCGGAGTCCTGGTGGGAGTGGTCGGACACGGTTCCTGCGCCTCCCGGCCGCCTGCCGGCCGGCTCCGGACTCGGTTCCGCGGCCGGCCGTGGATGTTCTCGGACGACATCGTAGGAGTCGGGCGGGCGTGATCCGTGCCGGACCGGAATGTCGGCCCCGTCCGTTACGGTCTCCCCGATTGATCAACCGTGGGAGGGTGCATGCCGAGCACGTCGAAGGCGCTGCGGGTCGAGGCGACCCGGCTGCGCGCCCTGGGCTGGACATACCAGCGCATCGCCCTGGAGCTGCGCCTACGTCATCGCCTCAACGCGCGCGTCGCGTACCGCCTGGCCCATGGCTGGACGCAGGAGGAGGTCGCTCGGCGCTGGAACGAGCGCTGGCCCGGGCCGGGCGCGACCAAGACGGGCAAGACGATCTCGTACTGGGAGATCTGGCCGGCCCGCGGCGGCCGAGCCCCCTCGGCGCGCACACTGGCCAGGCTCGCGGCGCTCTACCATTGCCGCCCCGGCGACCTGCTCGACGGAACGGATCACGACGACCTGGACGAGCTCCCCGGGCGGGTGCCGTCCGAGCGTGGCCCCCGCCGTGGTCTGAGTCGGTATCGCCACCAGGATCAGGGCTCCTTCGCCCCCGCGGGCGAGGAACGGGAGCCGCTGGCCGCGCCGACCGGCGGCTCCACCGAGCCGGCCGGCGCCCCGCGCCCCGCATCGCCGTGCGCCGCATCCCCGTCCCTCGGGTCCCCGTGCGCCGGCGAGTGTGCCGATCCCTTCTGCGGTGGGTGCCACGGCGGCGACGACGGGAACACCGACTGTGTGCGCGCGCCGGTCATGGTGATGATGCATCAGGACGCCCCCGGGGCGCCCCTCGTCCCGAGCCGCGCGGCATGACACCCGGTCCGGTCCGGGCCGCGGGCGAGCGTGGTGCGCGCCGTGCTTGTCCGGCGTGTCGTGAGCCACCGGGTCAGTACATTCGGACAGTTGCCGCCGTGGGTCGTGTCCGCGCGCGGCCGAGTTCTCGACCGGTCCGGTGCCGGCCGGCCGACCACCCACGGAGGGTCCTGTGCCCGCTCGCCTAGTCGTCCTCGCCTCGGGGGCCGGCACCACCCTGCAGGCTGTCCTCGAAGCCTGCGCGGACCCGGCCTTCGGCGCGCGGGTCGTCGCGGTCGGCACCGACCGGCCGGACACGGGTGCGCAGCGGCGCGCGGAGGCGGTCGGGGTACCGGTGTTCACGGTGCGGCTCGAGGAGTGCGCCGATCGCGCCGCCTTCAACGACGCGACCGCCGCGCGGATCGCCGAGCACACGCCGGACCTGCTCGTCCTCGCCGGGTACATGAAGGTTCTCGGCAGCCAGGTGATCGGCCGGTTCCCCACGGTGAACACCCATCCCTCGCTGCTCCCGGCCTTCCCGGGCGCCCACGCCGTGCGCGACGCGCTCGCCGCCGGCGTCCGGGTCAGCGGAGTGACCGTGCACTGGGTCGACGAGGGCGTCGACACCGGTCCGGTGATCGACCAGGCGGCCGTCCCGGTCGAGCCCACGGATGACGAGGACGCGCTGCGGGCACGCATCCAGGCGGTGGAACGGCGGCTGTTCGTGGCCGTCATCGGTCGTGTCGTCCGGCGGGAGCTCCCGCCGGCGGGCGCACGCGCGGGTAGTGCGGGTAGTACAGGAACGGGGGAGGCGGCGATCGGCCCGGTGCTCGCTGCCGGCCCGAGCGCCGGCCGTGATCAGGTGGAACCCGCCCGCGCGGGCGGTGGGCCGGCACTCGCCGGCCCTGCCGGCGGGAGCCATTCCGGTGGGGTCCACGCAGAGAAACATCATGCCGACGGAGGCATCGTGGAAGGTTCAGGAGGGGTCATGGCGGGGGAGTCGAGCACGGGCGCGGGGCCTGGTGACACGAGCGGGGTCGCGGGTGTGGCAGGTGCGGCGGGCGCGGCAGGCGCCGGCCCGGCCGGCGGCCGGCCGGCCGAGGGCTCGGCGGAGCTGGTGGCGACGGGCCACCGGAGGTTGCGCCGGGCCCTGGTGAGCGTCTACGACAAGGCCGGTCTGGAGGAGCTCGCCGCCGCGTTCGTCGAGGCGGGGGTCGAGGTGGTCTCCACCGGTTCGACGGCCGAGGTCCTGGCCCGCCACGGTGTGGCGGTCACCCCGGTCAGCACGGTCACCGGCTTCCCGGAGGTGCTCGGCGGCCGGGTCAAGACGCTGCACCCGCGAGTGCACGCCGGTCTGCTGGCGGACCTGCGCAACGCCGAGCACGCCGCCGTCCTGGCGGAGCTCGACATCGAGCCGTTCGACCTGCTCGTCGTAAACCTCTATCCGTTCCGCGAGACCGTCGCCTCGGGCGCGACCGAGGACGAGGCGATCGAGCAGATCGACATCGGCGGGCCGGCCATGCTGCGGGCGGCGGCGAAGAACCACGCCTCGGTCGCCGTGGTGGTGTCGCCGCAGGACTACGGCGACCTGGCCGCGGCCGTTCGCGGGTCCGGCTACGACCTCCCCGCCCGGCGCCGGCTGGCGGCCCGCGCCTTCGCGCACACCGCGTCCTACGACGCGGCGGTCGCCTCCTGGTTCGCCAGCGCGCTGGCCCCCGACGACACCGCCCGTGAGACGGGCTGGCCGGACGTCCTCGCGGCCCAGTGGCACCGGTCCAGCGTCCTGCGGTATGGCGAGAACCCGCACCAGCGCGCCGCGCTGTACGTGGGCGAGGACGGCAGCCCCGGGCTCGCGTCCGCGCGCCAGCTCCACGGCAAGCCGATGTCCTACAACAACTACACCGACACCGACGCGGCCTGGCGGTCGGTGTTCGACTTCGCGGACCCGGCCGTCGCGGTGATCAAGCATGCCAACCCGTGTGGCATCGCCGTCGGTGCCACCGTCGCCGAGGCGCACCGCAAGGCCCACGCCTGCGACCCGGTGTCGGCGTTCGGCGGCGTGATCGCGGTGAACCGCCCGGTGAGTGTGGAGCTCGCCGAGCAGATCGCGGAGATCTTCACCGAGGTCGTCGTGGCGCCCGACTACGAGCCCGGGGCCGTCGAGATCCTCGCCCGCAAGCCGTCGATCCGCCTGCTCGTCTGCGCGCCGCCGACCCACTCGCGCGGGGTCGAGATGCGCCAGGTCAGCGGTGGGATGCTGCTGCAGTCACGGGACGCGCTCGACACCCCCGGCGACCACCCGTCGGGCTGGACGCTCGAGGCCGGTGCCCCGGTCGACGACAGCACCCTCGCCGACCTCGGCTTCGCCTGGCGCGCGGTTCGCTCGGTGAAGTCGAACGCGATCCTGCTCGCCGCGGACAACGCGACCGTCGGGGTCGGCATGGGGCAGGTCAACCGGGTGGACGCGGCGCGCCTCGCCGTGACCCGCGCCGGCGACCGGGCGAAGGGCTCGGTGGCCGCCAGCGACGCGTTCTTCCCGTTCCCCGACGGCTTCCAGGTTCTCGCCGACGCGGGAGTGCGGGCGGTTGTCGAGCCGGGTGGCTCGGTGCGCGACGATCTCGTGATCGCGGCCGCGCGGGAGTCCGGTGTCGCGCTGTACTTCACCGGTGTCCGGCACTTCGCCCACTGAGCGCCGCCCACTGAGCGTGGCCCACCGCGTCGTCCGCGGAGCGTCGCCCACCGGGCGTGGTCCGCTCGCACGTCGCACGTCGCACGTCGCACGTCGCACGTCGCACGTCGCACGTCGCACGTCGCACGTCGCACGTCGCACGTCGCACGTCGCACGTCGCACGTCGCACGTCGCACGTCGCACGTCGCACGTCGCACGGGAGCGTCGGCGCTGACGCCCGGCGCACCGGCGCCGTCACCCCGCGGGGATCGACATCGGTCCCCGCGGGGTGATCAGGTTGCGCTGCCCACCCCGGTCAGGAGGTGGAGCCGACCTCCGCCGCGGCGGTACCGCGGCGGCTGACGGTCGGGCTGCCGTTCGCGGCGGCGCCGTTCGGTGACACCGGGGTCGTGCCGCCCGGCAGGTCCGCGGTCGGCACGTACCGCTGCGCGACCCAGTCGAGCGCCTCTCGCCAGCTCGCTCCGTAGAGGACGGAGATCCGGTCGGCGGTCTGGCGCGCGAGCGCCTGCACGAAGACCCGGTCGTCGCTGTCGAGATGACGCGCGTCGCCGAAGGTCTCCCACGCCCGGAACATCAGTTCCTGAAGCTTCTTGCTGTGCGGCGAATCGTCTGCCACGTCGAACTCCCTACCATTTGGGGACCGCGGCGGCAGTCTCCCCCAGTCGCGCACGACGTGTGCACTCGGGGGGTCTATCCCGTTGGTGGTGGAGTGTGTCGATACCCTCCAGTGTGGATTCTCCGGGATGTGTCCGTAGTGTTGGCGGTCCGGGGTTCGGAGGGAGAAGTCCTTGTGGCAAGGGGTATCCTCCGATTCCGTGGCCAGCAGGGTCGGTTTCGAGGCAGAGTGATCCCGTTGTGTCTCAGGTGTCCGGCTCGATCGCGGGGTGCCTCGAACGGGTCAGCCCGGTGGAGCCATCGCATCGTCCATCGGCCGCACCACACCGAGCCGGACGGCCTCGTTGGCGAGGCGCCCGCGGCGGTTCGGTCCGGGCGCGATCCCGAACTTGCGGTACAGGCGGAGCAGGTGCTGTTTGACCGCCCCCTCGGTGACGACAAGGTCCCGGGCGATCTCCCGCGCCGAGCGGGGCATCACGAAGACCCCCGGCTCGGTCAGCGGCCGGCACAGGGCGCGCAGCACATCCCACTCGCGGCGCGTCAGGTCGGGCGGGTCGGGGATGCGCATCCCGGCGGTGGTGCCGGCCAGGCCCTCCAGGCCGGTGAGGCCCGGTGGCTCCTCGTCCCGGACGCCGTTTCCGCTCGGCGACAGCCTCTGGTCCGCGAGGCGGGCAGGCTCCTCCGGCACCAGGGCGGGCCGCTCGTCCAGGACCCGCACCCCCGCCGCCCCGAACCGGACGACGTCGCCGTCCGCGAGCACCTTGCGGCCGACGAGGCGCCCGTTCACCCGGGTGCCGTTGCGCGACAGCCCGAGATCGGCCACATACACGTACGGCCCGCGGCGGACGATCTCGGCATGCAACCGGGAGACGCTGGCGTCCGGGAGCGAGACGTGCACGCCCGGCCCGCGACCCACGGTGGTCACATCCTCGGTCAGCTCGACGACCTCACCTGTCCGTTCGATCCGCAGACTCGGCCCGTCCACTGTCGGTTACCTCCCCCTTCCAATGCCGGAGCACGCGGCTGCGCAGCTCCGGCCGGTTGTCCAGAACTCCTCGATCAATCCCCGGTGGCGAGCCTGATAACACCACCAGGCGATGTGGCCCTTCACCGGCCACGATGTCCCCGGTCGTCCCGGCTCCGTACGGGATGAGCGCGGCGGTGCCCGCGGGCCCGCGGGCGACCCCGTGGACCGGCGGTCCGGGCCGGCCCGGGCGGCGGGCGGCTGCCCGCCGGGTGACGGCCGGCGCCTACTGTGTGGCCTCAGTAGCCCGCGCGCGGGGGATACGCGCGCGGGGGCGGGCCTGAGGAGGCGGAGAGCAGGTGACCGAGACGGTCCCGGGTGCGTGGGGTCGGCCTGATCGGGAGCGCGGCGCGCGCGCCGGCGGCGCCCGGCGGGCCGAGGGGCGGCACTCCGAGTGGCCTTCCGAGATCCAGGCCGGGGAACCGTCCGAACCGGACTCCGGGCGGTGGCGCTCCGAGGAGGCCGCCAACCCCGGCTCCGAGCGGGACACCGGGCAGTGGCCCCCGCCCGCGTGGCCACCGCAGGCGTGGCGCCCGGAGCCCGCGGCCCCGCGGCGCGGCCGCCCGGACCACGAGCGCCTGGATCACGAGCGCCTGGACCACGAACGGCCGGATCACGGATGGCCGGAGCGTGGGCGACCGGACCATGGCAGGCCAGGGCGCGGCCGCCAGGCCGGCGAGCGACCGGGCCATGAAGGGCCGGGCTGGGGACGTCCGGCGGACGGCGGCGCGGACCGGGGCTCGGACCGGCGGCAGCGGCGGGAGCCCTCGCAGGGCTGGCCGCCGCCGGGAGAGGGCCCGCCGGCGGGCCCATGGGCGCAGCCGCACCACACCGACGGCCCCGGCGTCGTGGACCATCGCCTCGACCACTCACGTGCTGGCGATCCGCTCACTGAACGTCAGCTCGTCAGCTCCGCTGATCCCGCGGGTGCCGAAGGTCGGCCCGTCCCTGAGCCGGGAGCCGGTGGTGGCGCGGGCCGGCCGTCCCGCCGCCGGTCGGCGGGATCGGCGACCGGCGGCCGCCTCGGCCGGATCGTCTTCGGCGGCATCCTCGGCGGTGTCGCGCTGGGCCTGCTCTTCGTCTCACAGGACCACTGGCGGCGGGGGTTGCTCACCGCGGGCGGTGTCCTTCTTGTGGCCGCCCTACTGCGGCTGTGCCTTCCCACCCGGCAGGTGGGGATGCTCGCCGTGCGGGGCCGGGTCTTCGACACCGTGACCCTCGTCGTGCTGGGCACGGCTGTGATCGTGCTCACCTCCACCGTGCCGTACAGCGGTGGCTGACCCGACCCGTCCACCGAAAGCGGCTGTTGGGGTCACGGTCTGGCACGACGCCGCCGGCGAACGCCGTGCGCGGCTGCGCACGGCCGGCCCGAGCGGGCGTGGCGCACGTCGCCGACCCGTGCCCTGGATCCGACTCGCGCGATAGCCTCGGCTGGTCATCGGACAACCGTGCACAGATGAGCGGGGCGAAGCGCGCCTATGGCGAACCGTCACGTAGCCCTGATCCTCGGCGGCGGCACCGGGCCCGAGCTGACCGATGCTCCCCTGTGGGGTGGCCAGCCCGTCGCCGAAGAGATCGCCAGGAGGGCACGTCGGTCACCTGCGACCACTACGCCGGCGCCTGAAGACCCCGCCGTGGGCACCGCCGAGATCGTCGACGCGATCATCGCGATACTGGGGAGCTGATCAGTCCAATGCCCGGAAAAGTCACTGTCGTCGGGGCCGGTTTCTACGGTTCGACGACCGCGCAGCGACTTGCTGAGTACAACATCTTCGACACGGTCGTCATCATCGACATCGTCGAGGGCAAGCCGCAGGGCCAGGCGCTCGACCTCAATCAGTCCCGGTCGATCGAGGGCTTCGAGACCAAGGTCGTCGGGACCAACGACTACGCCGACACCGCCGGTTCCGACGTGGTCGTCATCACCGCCGGCCTGCCCCGTAAGCCGGGCATGAGCCGGATGGACCTCATCGAGGTCAATGCCAAGATCGTCCGTCAGGTGTCGGAGAGCATCGCGAAGACGTCGCCGGACGCGGTCGTCGTCGTGGTCTCCAACCCGCTCGACGAGATGACCGCGCTCGCCGCGAACGTGCTGGGCTTCCCGCGCTCGCGGGTGCTCGGCCAGGCGGGCATGCTCGACACCGCCCGCTTCACCGACTTCGTCGCGGAGACGCTGAACGTGCCGGTCGCGTCGGTGAAGACCCTGACGCTGGGCTCGCACGGCGACACGATGGTCCCGGTGCCCTCGCAGTGCACCGTCGACGGCAAGCCGTTGAGCGACCTCCTCCCGGCGGACAAGATCGAGGAGCTGGTCAACCGGACCCGCAACGGAGGCGCGGAGGTCGTCGCGCTGCTCAAGACCGGTTCGGCCTACTACGCGCCGTCCGCGGCGGCGGCCCGCATGGTCAAGGCGGTCGCCGAGGACTCCGGCGCCGTCATGCCGGTCTGTGCCTGGGTACAGGGCGAGTTCGGTATCTCCGACGTCTACCTCGGCGTGCCCGCGCAGATCGGCGCCGGGGGCGTGAAGAAGGTTGTCGAGATCGACCTGACCGGCTCCGAGCTCGCCGCGCTCAAGACGGCCGCCGAGGCCGTGCGCGCCAAGCAGGCGGACGTCGCCAGCCTGTAGCGGCGGCGACCAGCCGACAGCTGACCAGCCGGTAGCTTTCGCTCCGCCGGCCCACGCACCCACAGGACGCGCTCGGACCCCGGGAACCTCCGGGACCACCGACCCTGCGGGCCCGCTGGGCCGGCGGGTGAGCATGGGCCGGTGGGTGAGTGAGGTCCGGTGGGTGAGTGAGGGCGAGCGTGGGCGAGTTCGGGTGGGCTCAGCGCGCCGCGGTGAACACACGCCGCAGCCCGAGCCGGGCCAGTGACCCGGCCGGGATCGTTCCCTTACCCAGCCCGATCTCGACGAGGCTGTCGTACAGCTCGGTGCGGCGGCTGGCGGAGCGGACCGCGGCGTCCATCAGCGGGCGGTGGCGGCCGGCGAGCCCGGCGAGCAGCGACGTGTGCCGCAGGTGCCTGCCCAGCTCGCCGTCCAGGGCGCGTCGGTAGGCCCGCCCGGCGGCCGGGCCCGGGTCGGTGATCGCCGCCTGGCCGGCCAGCGATCCCGACAGCAGCGCGTAGTAGATGCCCTCACCGGTCAACGGATTGATCAGCGACGCGGCGTCCCCGGCGAGGAGCACGGGGCCGTCCGGCAGCCGTGGGCGGTGCGTGGACAGCGGCAGGTGGTGTGCGCGCAGGGTGCCCTCGTAGGCCGGGGTGTCCGGCAGCAGCCGGGCCAGCGTCCCGTGCAGGACGGCCTTCGGTGTCGTGCCCGCCGCGCGCAGCCGCGAGCGGAGCATGCCGTACCCGATGTTGGCCCGGCCGTCCCCGATCGGGAACGACCAGGCGTACGCCGGCCAGCCCTCGTCCGTCATCTCGATGAGCTGCTCGGGCGGGCGGTCGTCCTTGGGTGCGTCCGCGTAGGCACGGACGGCGATCGCCAGACCCTCGGGCGGGTTCGGTGCGATGCCCAGCGCCCGGCGCACGGTCGAGTTCGCGCCGTCCGCGCCGACGACGACCCGTGCGCGCAGCACGCCGCCGTCCACGGTGACCACCGGCTCGCCCCCGCCGCCGGCGGTGACCTCCAGCGAGCGCACCCGCCGCCGGAGGAACTCGGCGCCGCGGGCGCGCGCGGCGGCGACGAGGCGGGCGTCGAAGACCTCCCGCGGGATCACGTGCGTCGCCCGCTCGGACGGCGTGGCGACCTCGGCACCGCCAGGTGTGCGCAGGCGCATCCGGTCCACCGGGCGGTACCCGCTGGTCGCGTCGGTGATGCCCAGTGCGCGCAGGACGTCCACGCCGTGCGGTGCGATGCCGTCCCCGCAGGTCTTGTCGCGGGGGAAGTCCGCGGCGTCGACGATCACGACCCGGGCGTCGGGCCGCAGTTGCAGCGCCCGCAGCGCAGCCGCGCTGCCCGCCGGGCCGCCGCCCACCACGAGCAGGTCTACCGGCGGCCCGTTCCCGGTGCCGGGAACGGCGGCGTGGACGGGGCTGGGTGCGTGGATGGGCACGCCAGCCAGTGTGGCAGCCGGCGTCCCGGCACCGGTCGGCCGGCAGTTCGTAGAGTGCCGGACATGGATGCGCTCAGGCAGCTGGACACGTGGCCCGTGCGGACGGCTGCGGCCGTCGTGCTGCGGTCGCCGGGCACGGGCGGTGCCGGTGGTGCGGCCGGTGCCGGTGGCCCCCGGGCCGTGGCCACCCAGGTCGGCGTGGCAGGCGATCCGACGGTCCGGTTCCGGCTCGCGTCGGTCTCCAAGCTGATGAGCGCCTACGCGGTGCTCGTCGCGATCGAGGAGGGTGCCCTGGCGCTGGACGAGCCGGCCGGCCCGGAGTCGTCGACGGTGGCGCATCTGCTCGCGCACGCCTCCGGTCTCGCGTTCTCGGGCGATCGGGTGATGGCCCGCCCGGGCACCCGCCGCATCTACTCGAACACCGGTTTCGAGGAGCTCGGGCGTCATCTCGAGCGGGTCACGGACATCCCCTTCGATGTTTACCTGGCGGAGGCCGTTTTCCGGCCGCTGGGAATGGGGACGGCCGTCCTCGAAGGTTCGCCGGCGCATGCGGTGACGGCGACGCTGGCGGATGTAGGCGCGTTCGCCGCGGAACTGCTGGCGCCGAGCCTGGTCTCCGCGGCCACGTTCGCCGCGGCGACCTCGGTCGCCTTTCCGGGCCTTGCGGGGGTGCTTCCGGGTTTCGGCGCGCAGCACCCGAACGACTGGGGCCTCGGGTTTGAGATACGCGGAACCAAGAGCCCGCATTGGACGGCTGCCACCAACAGCCCTGCGACTTTCGGCCATTTCGGGCGCTCGGGAACCTTCGTCTGGGTCGACCCAGCGGTGAACGTCGCGTGCGTAGTACTGACCGATCGGGATTTCGGCGACTGGGCGGGCGCGGCCTGGCCGGTTCTCTCCGCGGACGTCCTGGCTGAGCTGGAGGTGGCCCGGACGGCCTGAGCGCCACAGGCCCGCCGGCTGGATTCGTCCTGTGATCGGGTGACCGCCTCGGGTGCCCGCCGGGTGCGGCCGCCGCGATGCCTGTTCTGTCCTCGGGCGGTCGCGCACTGATGTCAACCCTGGTCCGGAGAAGACAGCGTGGTCTCGTGGGCCATGATGGCGCCATGGTTGGTCGGCAGAGCTCGTCCCGCGACCGCTGGTCGGCCCTTCCGTGGCCCGGCCGGATCCGCGTGACGTGAAGGACTCCGTGCGGTCCATAGGCGTGGCGATCGGTGTTCCGGAACCTTTCCGGACCGAGCTCCAGGACTGGCGGGAACGGCTCGGTGATCCGAATGCGGCCCTCATCGTGCCGCATGTCACGCTGCTCGGCCCGACCGAAGTGCCCGCCTCCCAGCTCCCCGCCGTCGAGCGTCACCTGACGGAGGTCGCCGGAGGCGCCGAGCCGTTCGTGATCCATCTGCGTGGTTCCGGCACCTTCCGGCCGCTGTCCGCGGTGGTGTTCGTGACCCTCGCCATGGGAATCTCCTGCTGCGAACTTCTGGAGAAGGCCGTCCGGTCTGGTCCGTTGGACCGTCCCGTGCGCTTCTCGTACCACCCGCATGTCACGGTCGCGCACGATGTCGACGAGGAGTCGCTGGACCGTGCCTTTGAGTTGCTGGCCGAATATCGGGCGCAGTTCGAGGTGACAGGTTTCGGGCTCTACGAACGCGGCGATGACTGCGCCTGGCGCCAGCTGCGTCATTTTCCCTTCGCGGGCGGGGGTGGCAGACCGAGGTGACAGGACCACGGGAAGCGGTGAAGGCGGGCGTGGGAACGGTGAGCGGCGCCGCGGGCGCGGTGCGGCGCCGTCGCCCGTTCATTGACCACACGGTGCGTGCGTACGGTCGCTATACGTCGGACGGCGGTGACCGGCTCGCCGCGTCCACGACATATTTCGCTTTCCTGTCCTTCTTCCCGATCGTGGCGCTGGTCTTCTCGATCGCCGGGTTCGTCGTGGACGCCTATCCCGACGCCCAGGCCAAGCTCACCGAACAGATCAACGACTATCTGCCCGGCCTGGCCGACAGACTGGACGTCTCGACCATCGGCCATGCGAAGGTCGGCGCCGGCCTGATCGGTCTCGCCGGTCTCCTCCTGGCCGGGCTGGCCTGGGTCTCGGCGCTGCGCGACAGCATCCGGCTCGTCTGGCACCAGAGCCTGGAGACCGGCAACTTCATCGTGCAGCGCCTGCGGGACATCGCGATCCTCACCGGTCTCGGCCTGACCCTGCTCGCCTCGCTCGTCGTCACCAGCCTGGCGACGTCCGCGACCGGGGTGTTCCTGCGCTGGGTCGGGCTGGAGGGGAGCACGGCCGCCGCCTGGGCCACCGGGCTGCT
This sequence comes from Parafrankia sp. Ea1.12, assembly GCF_900465275.1. Taxonomy (NCBI): domain Bacteria; kingdom Bacillati; phylum Actinomycetota; class Actinomycetes; order Frankiales; family Frankiaceae; genus Parafrankia; species Parafrankia sp. Ea1.12. The sequence goes on from NZ_UBIZ01000296.1 coordinate 56,969, forward strand.
CGCGCTCGTGGTCGCGCTCGCCATCGACGCCGCCGTGTTCGTCTACATCTTCTGGCGGTTGCCGGAGCGCACCAACCGGCAGCGGGTGCTGCGCGCGGCCGCGCTGGGCGCGGTGGGCATCGAGCTGCTCAAGCTGCTCGGGACCTGGCTGGTCGGTCAGACCACGTCCAACCCGGTCTACGGCATCTTCGCGGTCATGGTCGGCCTGCTCATCTGGATCAACATCGTGATGCGCTGGATGCTGTTCGTCGCCGCCTGGGCGGTGACGGCACCGTACGCGTCGGACGTCCACCCGTCCGGTACCGCCCCGGCCGACCCGGCGGGCCCCGACCTTGCCGGGGCGGACGGGCCCGGGCCGGAGGGGGACCGCGTTGCCCCCGAGCCGCCGGCCGTCCGGTCCGCGCGATCCTGGCGTGACGACCGGAGCACCCACGACGATCACGATGGCCACGATGGCCACGCCGGCGAGGACGACGAGGACGGCCGCTCCTGGCGACCGCGATGGCCCTGGCGGCGCGGCGCGGCGCGCCCGGCGGACCGGGCGCCGGTCGGGCGCTGACCGGCGCGCCACGCCTCAGGGACCAGGCGGCCTCAGAGCGGGCGGCCTCAGGGCTGGGGGAGCTCGAGGAC
>NZ_UBIZ01000178.1:0-20799 GCF_900465275.1 Parafrankia sp. Ea1.12
CCCGCTCCCGTTCCACCTGCCCGGCGGGCGTCAACCCGCCACCCGTCGCATACCTCATAGCAAAAGATGTACCCGCCCACCACCAGCCATCACCAGACCCATTAACACCACACATTAATCGTCAGTAGTCGTTTCATAATCGTTCCCGGGGCGAACTTCCCCGGGGCGAATTGTCTCGGGGCGGCGATCTCCCGGGTTTCCGGTAATACTCCTCGCGTACTTGTCCGCCGTACGGGGAGGAGATTCATCGGTGGCTGCCAAGGATCTGAACAAGATAAAGAAGGCGATGGGTCCGGTCGGGCTGGTCACCCCGGCCGGAGCACAGGCCGGTGTGCGTGCGCCAAAGCCCGACATGGAATGGAAGGTCCAAGGCGGTACGGCCCGGGTCTGGCTCGGGGCCGGGAACAAGGGACTGGTTCGCCCCGTCCTGCTCGCCGACGGCTTCAACATGGGGCCGACGGATTTCGACTGGCTGTGGGAGGGGCTCGACGGCGATCCGTTCCGTTTCCTGACCGAGCTGCGTGAGCGCGGCCAGGACGTCGTCCTGATCGGTTTCGACGAGCGCAGCGCGTCGATTCTCGACAACGCCAGGGTCGTCGCCGAGATCATTCTCCGTGCCATCGGGGAGCGGCAGGGCGACCAGCCGCTGACGGTCGGCGGGTTCAGCATGGGTGGCCTGGTCACCCGCTACGCCCTCGCCAAGCTCGAGATGGAGCGGATGGACCACCAGACGGCCCTCTACCTGTCCTTCGACAGCCCGCACCGTGGTGCGTCCGTGCCGATCTCGCTGCAGGCGATCGCGCACATCCTCGCCCCGATCCACGACGCCTTCTCGAAGCAGGTCAACAGCCCTGCCTCCCGGCAGCTGGTCTGGCGGCACATCGAGAACGCCGACGACCAGCCGCGCGTCGATCCCCTTCGCGTGGAGTTCCTGAAGGCCCTGGAGCGGGTCGGCGGCTGGCCGCAGCGGCCCCGCAAGATCGGGGTCGCCAACGGTGTGGGCGACGCCCGGCGCAACGGCATCCCGCCGGGCGTCGAGGCGCTGCGCTGTACCGGGCCGTTCTTCAAGGACAGCGTCCTGTACACGCAGGCCGGTGGCCGTGACCGGGTCGTCGCCGAGCTCCGTGGGCTGCTCGGGGAGAAGGACATCACCACGAACGACTTCCCCGACATCGACGGGGCGCCCGGCGGCACCCTGGACTCGTTCGGCATTCTCGCGGACGCGCTCAAGGACGCCGGCGAGGGCGTGGACGTCGCACACCGGATCGTGTGCTTCGTGCCGTCCGTCAGCGCGGTCGCGGTTCGCGGCGTCGAGACGAACGACGACCTCTACACCGACATCAACGCCCTGTCCCCGTCCGAGAGCGAGCTGGACGAGTTCCTGTGCTCGTCGCGTGCCACGGCGCATTCGGCGATGACCGAGCAGCTCGGTAGGTGGGTCATCGACCGCATCGCGCGGTGACCCGGGCGCGGGCGGGCGGGGAGTCGGACCGCCCGCCCGCGGCTCCGGCCGACCAGTCCGTCGAACCCATTGACCGACATGCCGGCGCAAGACTGGACGGATGCCCCCGCCGGCGGCATCGTTGCCCGCGGTTGCTCCGCGACGACGGCCGTCATGAGGGTGGGTCAGTGCATCCGGGTGAGTCAGTGCAGGACCGGACCGAGTCACGCCTTGACCGCATCCGCGGCTCCGCCCCGCCCAGGCGGCACGACGCGCGGACCATCGCGGCGCTGACCCGCAATCCGGGTTGCGCGCGCCGCGGGGTGCTCGACGCCGCCGGCGTCGACAAGGACCTCCTCGCCCGCCAGGTGGGCTTCCCGGCCGCCTTCGGCCAGTCGCGCTTCGCGATCGTCCGTGGCAACGTCTTCGAGGCCCGGGTCAAGGCCGACGGCTGCGCCGACCTGCTCCGCATGTTCCATGAGTGCCTCGGGAGCGAGCCCGGGGGGACCGAGCCCGGGGGAACAGCGGCGGGCGAGCCGCTGCTCGTCACCGGCGACGCCGAGCCCGACGAGACCCTGGCCGCGCGCCACGAACGCACCGTCGCCGCGCTGCGCACGGCCAGCGGTACCGACCGGCCCGTCCTGATCACCCACCCGCTGCTGCGTCTCGCCGTCGGCGGCCAGGACGTCCACCTCGAACCGGACCTCGTCCTCGTCCGTCCCGGCGGGCTGTTCCACGTGGTCGAGATCAAGTCCTTTCCCGTCATCGACGGCCAGGCGGAGGGCGAGAAGGTCGCGGCGGCCGCCATCCAGGCCGCGGTCTACGTCCTGGCGCTGCGTCGGCTGCTCGGCCGGCCGGACGCGGTGTCCCATGACGTGGTCCTGGTGTGCCCCAGGGACTTCTCGAACGCCCCGATGGCGACCAGGATCGACGTCCGGCGCCAACTTCTCGTCCTCGACCATCAGCTCGCCCGGCTCAGCGCCGTCGACGCGCTGGTCGCCGCGCTCCCGCCGGACCTGACCTTCGATCTCGCGCCGGGGCCCGACGGCCGGCCGACCCGCCCCGCGGCCGAGCTCGCCGCCGGGCTCAGTCGTCTCGACGCCCGGTACACGCCGGACTGCCTCTCCATGTGCGAGCTGGCGTTCCGATGCCGGCACGAGGCCGCGGGCCGGACCGCCGCGCTCGGCGCGAGCGTGCGCGAGGAGCTGGGCGGTGTCGAGACCGTCACCGAGGTGCTCGAGCTCGCCGCCGGCACCCGTGCACCCACCGCGGACCAGGCCGAGGCGGCCGACCGGCTGCGCACGACAGCCCGGATGTACGCCGCGGGACTCGCGGCGGGACCCGCCACCGAGCACGCGGCGGGGGATCGCGGCCCGACCCCATGACGGCGATCAGCTCGTACGCCCGTGCGCTGGCGGCGGCGTCCGGAACCGCGGTGCCGACCGCCACCGTCCGGCACGTGCACCTCGCCGCGCGCCCGCTGATTCTCGTGCCGCTGGCGATGGCCGGTGAGGCGAACGCGCCGCTGGCCGCCATGGTGGGCACCGAACGCGAGCGCCCGGAGCTGCTCGTCGTGCCCCAGCCCCGCAACCGCGACCTGCGGTTCACCTTCGCCGCCCGCCTGGCCGAGATTTTCCTCCCCTACGTGCTCGGCTTCGCCGCTGACATCGAGGAGCTCACGAACGGGCCACGGAGCGTCGACGCGCCGCAGCTGATCGTCCCGAACCAGGCCGGGGTCGCGTTCGTGCGGCTCTTCGGACGTTCCACCCGGTTCCGCGCGACCACCGGCGACTACGCCGTGGAACCGAGCGTGCCACTGCTCGGCCGGTGGCTCACCTTCTTCGCGGAGCGGGCCGAAGTGCCCGGCTCGTCCCTGATGCCGGCGGCCACGGAGATGCTCTCCCTGCACTGGGCGACCGGGCAGAGCGCGCTGGAGGACGCGAACCTCGCCGCGCTCATGGGCTGGATCGACCCGCCCGCGGGCGCCGACGGCCCGGCCGCGGCCCGCCTGGCCGAGGACCCTCGACACTGCCCGCCGGCCGGCCCGACGACCGACCCCGGGTTCGACAACGAGGTGCTCGCCCCAGCGATCGCGGCCTACGACGCCGTGACGGACCCGTCCCAGCTGCCCGACGCCGTGAAGCGGCTGGAAGAGGCGCTGCACAGCCAGCTCCGGCCGACCTGGGACCTCGTGTGGCGCGCCCTCGACCGGCTCCGCGCGCTGCCCGGCGGCGCGTCGGTGCCGGGGCGGTGGGAGGTCGACCGCTCCCGGTACACCGGATTCCACACCTACATGATCGAGGAGGGCCTGCCGCAGGCCCGGCGGGACGGCGCGGTCGCCGCCGCGCGCCGCCTGAACCGGATGGAGCGGGCCCAGGCCTCCTACGACGCCGAACGCGCCTTCGACGACCCGCTCGTCATGGCCGACCACCGGGTCACCGGCGAGGCGTTCCTCGGCTCGGTCGTCGCCGTCGACCGTGATCGCAGGGTGCCCAACGGACGCGGCAAGGGCCGGCTGGTCACCCGCCCGCTGGTGACGCTGCGCACCGAGGACCCGGTCCGGCTGGCGCTCGGCATGAAGGTCGTCGCCACCCGACGCCGCCGGCAGGAGTGCGTCGTCACCGCCCTCGAGCCGTGCGACGCCGGCATCCTGGTCACCCTGGAGGCGCAGAACGGGATGGGCCGGTCGGCGGCGCCGGCCCCCGGTTCCGTCCCGGAGGTCGGCGAAAGCCTCTGCTACAGCAGCGTGCTGGCGGACGGCGTCCGCTCCGCCACCATGCCGGAGGCGGAGGACACCCCGTGGACGCACGGCGGCCCACCGCAGCCCTACGAACCGAGCGAGCAGGACACGGCGGAGGCCTGGGAGTGAGCGCGGCTTCGGTGACCTCGTCGGCTTCGGCGGCGGAGGAGGCCGAGCGGGTCATCCAGGCGATTCTGGGCGACCTGCGGCGCGGCCACAGCCGCGGGGTCATCGTCGACTCGCCGCCCGGCGCGGGGAAGTCGACCCTCGTCGTCCGGGCGGCCGCGGTCATCGCCGGGTCCGGCGAGCCGCTGATGATCGTCGCGCAGACCAACGAGCAGGTCGACGACCTGGTGGAACGGCTCGCCGCGCGGCTCGCCGACGAGGTTCCCCACGCCCGGGTCGGCCGGCTCGGCCGGGCGGGATACGCGCCTTCGGCCCGCATCGCGAACCTGCCGAACATCGTCACCGCCAGCGACATCGCCGGCCTCGGTGATCCCGAAGTGACGATCTCCACCGCGGCGAAGTGGGCGTACGTCCGGGAGGGGACCTGGCCGTGGGCCATCGTCGACGAGGCGTACCAGATGCGCTCGGACACCCTGCTGGCCATCGCCTCCCGCTTCGAGCGGGCGCTGTTCGTCGGTGACCCGGGCCAGCTCGACCCGTTCTCGACGGTCGCGAACGACCGCTGGCACGGCCTGGTCTGGAACCCCACCCAGAGCGCGGTGGCGGTGCTCCAGCGGGCGAACCCCGACCTGCCCGTGCACCGCCTGCCCGTCTCCTGGCGCCTGCCGCACACCGCCCAGTCGGTCGTCGCGGACGCCTTCTACCCGTTCGTCGGCTTCCGGACGGGCACCGGCCCCGGCGAACGCGCCCTGACGATCCCGGGCCACGCCCGCGGCCCCGCCGACGAGGTGCTCGACCTCGCCGCCGCGACCGGATGGGGGCTGCTCGAGTTGCCGGCCCGGCACACCGTCCGCACGGACGCCGAAGCGGTGAGCGCGGTGGCCGACGTCGCCCGGCGGCTCGTCGAACGCGGGGCGAGCGCGCGATCGGGCACCGACGAACGGGCCGTCACCCCCGACCGGGTCGCGGTGGGAGCCGCCCATCGCGACCAGGTCGTCGCCATCCGCGCGGCGCTCGGTGACCTCGCCGACGGCGCCGGGCCGGGGCAGGTCGTTGTCGACACGGCCAACCGCCTGCAGGGGCGGGAGTACGACGTCACCGTGGTGCTGCACCCGCTTTCCGGGCGGCGGGACGCGACCGCGTTCCACCTGGAGGCCGGCCGGCTGTGCGTCCTCGCCTCCCGGCACCGGCAGGCGTGTGTGGTGGTCGCCCGGGCCGGCATCCGGGACCTGCTCGACACCCATCCGACCAGTGACCCGGTGCACCTGGGGGAGCCGGTGAAGTTCCCGGACGGCTGGGCCGCGAACCAGGCCGTCCTGGCCCACCTCGCGTCCAGGAGCGTCCAGGCCGGCGGCGCGGCTTACGCCGCCAGATAGCCGCGGCGGACGGCGTCACCCACGAGCTGGCTGACGTACTCCCACAGGGCGTGCGAGCCCTCGGAGATCACGCGCTGGTGGGCCAGGACGTCCTCGGCCCGCACGCCGTGGGTCTGCCAGCTCCCGCCGCCCGTCGCGTAGTTCAGGATCAGCGGCTGGACCCGGTCCAGGGCGCGGGCGAAACGCGCGTCGGGGGTGCGCCGGGCCTCGAACTCCTCCCACAGGCTGCGCAGCTGCACGGCCTGATCCCGCGGCAGGCGGGGGAACAGCTGGTCGGCGGCCGCTCGCTCCCGCGCCTCCTGCTCGGCCGCCCCGGCGGGATCGTAGAGAAACGTGTCCCCCGCGTAGATCTCGACCAGGTCGTGGACGAGCAGCATCCGCAGGACGCGGCCGGTGTCGACCTCCTCGTCGGCGTACTCGCCGAGCACGATGGCCATCATGGCCAGGTGCCAGGAGTGCTCGGCGTCGTTCTCCTGGCGTGATCCGTCGGCGAGCACGCTTCGCCGCAGCACCGACTTGAGCTTGTCGATCTCCAGGATGAACGCGAGCTGCCGCGCGAGGCGCGAGTCGGGTGCGGACGGGAGAACGGCGACCGGTTCACCCGGCGAGGGCTGTGACTTCGCTTCTCCTGAGAGCGGGGACTGCGACACCTGGCCTCCTCGTATTGCCTGCGCGCCTGCCGGCCGCCGTCCCGCCGTGCCCGCGGTCCGGGTGTTCGCCGGCTCGCGGGCAGGCCGGGAACCGGCGCCAGCCCTCAGTGTGCGCGGATTCGGGGGTAGGTGCGTCATCTTGCGGTGTGAACAGAGTCCGATCATCTATCGGGTTGACAATGATGCGGTCATGGTTGATTCCTACCGTGCCTCCATTGCTCGTGCGTGGAGAGTTGCTCCGGGCCTAGCGGAGGGTGATCACGGTTTCGAGGTAGGTGGCCGGCAGTGCGACCGCGTCCTGATCGCCGCGGTACCGGTCCCAACGTCGCGCGAGGTCCGTGAGATCGGCCGCGAGGTTTCTCCGCTCCGCCGGGTCGAGCGACTCGAACGCCACGTGAGTCGGCCCGTACCAGCGTCGGAAGAACTCCGCGAACTCCTCCGCGGCCGAGAACCGGAAGGTGCAGATCCGTTCGGTCGAGCGGGCGTCGGCGATCGCACCGCCGAAGAGATCGGCGAGGTGCGGCTCGGTTCCCCACAGCAGCGGGGACGGCACCCCGGGCGGGCCTGGGACGCGTGCGGTGATGACCCGGAACATGTCGCCGATGAACCCGTCTGGTCGCCATGACGCGAGTGCCACCGTCCCGCCCGGGCGCGCGGCACGCACGATCTCGTGGGCGGTGCGCTCGTGGTCGGGAGCGAACATCGCGCCGAAGGCACTGAGGACCGCGTCGAACGAGTCGTCGTCGACCGGCAGGTCCTGGGCGTCGCCGACGCGGAACTCGACGTCGAGACCCTCGGCGCCGGCGCGCGTCCGCGCGTCCGCGAGCAGCTCGGGGACGTAGTCGATGCCGACGACCCGCGTCCCGGACCGGGCCGCCGCGATGGCCGCGTTCCCGGTGCCGCAGGCGACGTCCAGCACATGCCAGCCTGCCCGCAGGTCGGCGGCGTCGGCCAGCAGCTCACTCGTGAGCACGATGCGGGACGCGACCATCGCGAAGTTGCCGCTGGACCAGACCCGTTGCTGCCGGGTCGTGATGTCGGCCAGGTCCGGTCGGGCCGGTGGGGTCTGTGTGGTGGCCATGAAGGTGCTCCTCCCGCGGGGCGCCGTGTGGGCACGACGTCGTCGGCCACGAGGATGCGTCGCGCACGATCCAGCCGACGAGTACCGATCCCGTACTGGTCCTGTCCTGCTGTGTTGTGATGCCTGCCTGCCGCCCGCATCCACGGCCTGTCCAGGCCAGGTACGGGCACGGGTCGGGCACGGGTCGGGCGGGGCGGTGCGGGCGAAGGCGAGGCGGGAGCGGGACCGTGAGTGCGGGCCAGGGGTGCGGACCGGTACGGGATCTGTACTACCGCCGCCGTCCACCCAGGTGCGACCCTCCGGGTATGGCCCGCCACGCCGAGTACTGTCCGATCGCCGTCGGCGTCGAGGTCGTAGGGGACCGATGGACGCCCCTCGTCCTCCGCGAGCTCAGTATCGGCGCGAGCGGGTTCAACGAGATCCACCGCGGCCTGCCGAGGCTGAGTCGGACCCTGCTTGCGCAGCGGCTGCGGACGCTCGAGCGGCGTGGCCTGGTGCACCGCGCCGCGGCCGTGCCGGGGCGGCAGGTCCGGTACTCGCTGACTCCGGCCGGAACGGCGCTGGCGTCCGTGGTCTGGGCACTCGGCCAGTGGGCGGCTCGCAGACCCGAGCGACGAAGACTGCGATGGCCTGGCCCTGATGTGGCGCATGCACCAGTGCGCCGTCGGTAGCTCGCTGCCCGACCGGCGGACCATCGTGCATCTTGTCCTCAGCGGCGCAGGAGCGGCCGAGGGGTGGCTCGACATCGACGAGCGCACCGTGACCGTGTGCCGGGAGGACCCGGGCCGGGACGTCGATCTGACCCTCGAGGCCGAGACCGCGCACATGCACCGTTGGCTGGTGGGGGTCGCGTCCTTCCGCGAGCTCACGGTGGACGGGCACGTGCGCCTGCATGGTCCCGCCCGACTCGTGCGGGCGTTCCCGGAGTGGTTCAGCACCACCGCCTTCGCGGAGGGGCTGCGGCGGGGCAGGCTACGCCGCGATCAGGAGGCTGTCTCGCCCTGAGGTGCCCCGGCCGCGGGCCTCGGGCCGGCCACACCGGCTGGCTCGGCCACGTCGGCCAACTCGTCCATATCGGCCAACTCGTCCATATCGGCCGATTCGGCCCTGCCCGCCGATTCGTCCAGGTCTGATTCGTCCAGGTCAGCCGAGTCGGCGATGCCCGCCGACTCGGTGAGGCCCGCCGACTCGGTGAGGCCCGCCGACTCGGTGAGGCCCGCCGATTCGGCGATACCAACCGATTCGGCCATACCCGCCGACTCCGCCAGGCCGGCCGAGTCGGTGGTGCCCGCGGGCCCCGCCGGCCGAGGTGTCTCGGCCAGCCTGGCGGCCTCGTTCTTCGCCGCTTCGGCCTTCGCGGCCTCGAGGCCGGACATGGTGCGCAGCGGGACCTCGCGCAGCATCAGCGCCAGCACCAGACCGAGCAGGAGCACGCCGACGCCGACCAGGAACATCACGTCCATCGCGTCGGAGAAACCGACCATGAACGGGTGGGCGATGGCCTTCTCGATGGACTGGAGGAAACCGGTGTCGTCCAGCGAGCCACTCGACGTGACCTGCTGGAGCTGGTCCGGGTGCGCCGCGACCGCCGCGGCGAATTCCGGGGTGCCCTCCGCCGCCGAGTAGGCGTCGGCGATCCTGGACGGTGCGGCACCGAAGAGGATCGAGAGGAACATCGCCGTCCCGAGCGTGCCGCCCATCTGCCGGAAGAAGGTCGCCGAGGCGGTCGCGACGCCGATGTCGCGCGGCGCGACGCAGTTCTGCATGGCCAGGACGAGGGTCTGCATGTTCAGCCCGAGCCCGGCGCCGAACAGCAGCATGTACAGGTCGGTCTGCCACAGGGGGGTGTCGGCGCCGACGAACGACAGCAGGCCGAGTGCGACGAGCAGCGCCACGCATCCGATGATCGGGTAGCGGCGGTACCGGCCGCTGCGCGCCGTCAGCCGTCCGGACGTCATCGACGCGGCCATGACCCCGAGCATGAGCGGGAGCAGCAGGAGGCCCGCCTTGGTCGGCGACGCGCCCTTGACGATCTGCAGGTACAGCGGGAGCGCGGCCAGCCCGCCGAACATTCCGATACCGACGACGATCGAGAGCGCCGAGCTCACCGAGAACGTGTGGATGCGGAACAGCCGCAGGGGGATCAGCGCGTCGTCACCCATCCGCTGCTCGGCCCAGACGAAGCCGGCCAGGCCGGCGACGCCGATCACATAACAGGCGATCGAGGCGATCGAGACCCAGCCCCACTCGCGGCCGCGCTCGGCGACCAGGAGCAGCGGGACGACCGCGGCCACGATCGCGCCCGTACCCCACCAGTCGATCTTCGTCGACCCCCGTTGGGTGGTCGGGCGCAGCACCCTGTTGACGACGACCAGGGCGATCAGGCCGATCGGGACGTTCACCCAGAAGATCCATCGCCAGCCGGCGAGGCCGAGCACGCTGTCGCGGCCCGACAGGAAGCCGCCGATGACCGGACCGGCCACGCTGGAGGTCGCGAACGTCGCCATGAAGTACGCCATGTACTTGGGACGCTGCTGCGGCGACACGATGTCCGCCATGATCGACATCGCGAGCGCGAAGAGCCCGCCGGCGCCGAGGCCCTGCAGGGCTCGGAACCCGGCGAGCACGTACATGTTGGACGCGATCCCGCACAGCACCGAGCCGACGATGAAGATCGAGATCGCGAGCATGAACAACGGCTTGCGGCCGTAGATGTCGGACAGCTTGCCGTACAGCGGCGTCGTGACGGTGGAGGTGATGAGGAAGGCGGTCGTCACCCAGGCCTGCGCGGACAGGCCGTGCAGGTCGTCCCCGATGCTTCGGATGGCCGTCGCGACCACCGTCTGGTCGAGCGCGGCGAGGAACGTCCCGAGCAGCAGCGCGGTGACGATCGTCATGATCTGCCGGTGGGTCATCCCCCCGCTCGGTGCCGCGGGCGTCGGCGCCACGGTCTCGGCGGTCATCGGCAGTCCTCCCTGGTCGAAGGACCCGTGCCGGTGTGGCCCGAGGGTGCGTCGTGGGCGTCCTGGGTCCTTGTCATTCCGGACAGCGCGCTGGTCGGCTTCGTCGTCCAGGCGGGCTGGTGGGCCTCCATGTCGTCACCGAACCGGCGCAGCATGGTGGCGAAGGTGACGAGGTCCTCGCTGCTCCAGCGGGCGAGCATGCCCTGGTAGCGCTCGTTGCGAACCTGGAGATGATCCCGGTAGACCTGCTCGCCGGCCTCGGTGACATACAGCACCACCGCCCGGCCGTCGTCGGGGTCGGCGCGCCGCTCGACGTAGCCGGTGCGTACCAGCGCGGCGATCTGCCTGCTGACGGTCGACGGGTCGGACTGGACCGAGGTCGCGAGGGCGCCGAGGCGCATCGGGCCGCCCGCGGCCAGGTGCGAGATGAGGATCTGCGCCGCCCACTCCACGTCGTGGCGCGCCTTGGCGAGGAGTTGGGCCCGGGCGCGGGTGAGCCCGCGCATCAGTCGGGCCAGATCATCCGCGAGCTGCGCGACCTGCTCTTCACGTTCGATCGGGGTGTCGTGTGGGGCGGTGGCGATCGTGGGCGCCCTGCCGCCGGGTGCCTTGCTGTCTGTGGTCGCTGTCTCGTCCATGCTCGCGGAGCTCTCCCTGCCGTCGGTGGCCGCGGTGTCTCGTGAACCGCCGGCGTCGACCGGCGACGGCTAACGTGGTCGGCAATTGGCTGCAGCATACAATTAATGCCCCGGCGAATGGCGACCCCGCATCACGCCGCGTTTACGTGATCCGACTCACAGTGTCTCAAGGATAGGTCTGGTCAGAGGGCCTGGTGATCAGTGGACCATGGAGCGCAGCACCGTGTCGGCCTTCAGCGAGAGCTGCTCGGCCTGGGAGAGGAGCGCATCAGCCCGCGCGTCCAGGGAACGCTGCGACTCGGTGAGCTCGTGATCGGTCAGGACGTCCGCCGCGTCGCCCAGGCCGGCACCGGTACCCGTACGCGGGCCGGCGCCCGCATTCGGGCCGGTTCCCCTGCTCGCGCCGTTTCCCGTGTTCGGGCCGGGCCCGTTGCCCGGTGCGCCGCCCGGCTGACCCTGCACGCCGCCGGGGCCGGCGGCCCGCGCCAGTGGCCGGCCCTCCCGGGGCAGGCGGGCGGTGGTCGCCGCCCGCCGCGGGCGTGACTCCATCCCGGGGGCACGCCGGGGCCGCGGCGCCGTCCCCCGGGGCGGTCCGGCCTCCGGCCGCCCCGCGGTGGCATGCCCGGCGAGCTCCGGCTGCCCAGGGTGACCTGGCTGCCCGAGTCCAGGATGCCCGGAGTGGCCGTTGGCCTCATGTGTTCCGCCGGGCCCGCGCCGGCCGCGGGCCGCGCTCCGGTCGGCCGCCTTCTTGCTGGCGCCGGCCGCGCCCCCGCCGCCCGAGCCCTTCCTGGCCGGGCTCTTGCTGGCCGGGCTCTTGCCGGCCGAGCGCTTCCCGGGCGAGTCCGGGTCAACCGAGCCCTTGCCGGCCGCGTGCCCGGAGATCGTGGCCGCTTTCGCGCTGGCGGTGTGCAGCGAGTGGATGCGGGCGTCGAGCCGGTCGCGGTCGTCGACCAGCTTCGCGAGCTCGCAGTGGATGCGGTCGAGGTCGTTGTGCAGGCGGCGGCACTGCCGGCGCTGCGCGCGGTCGGTGCTGGCGCGGCGCCCCCGGCTCAGGTCGGTGCGCAGCGTCTCCAGGTCGCGGTGGAGCAGGTCCTCGAGCCGGGAGAGCTGGCCCTGCGACTGGCGGGCCCGCAGCCGGGACAGCTGCCCGGTCACCAGCGGCGAGGTCGCGAGCGTCCGCACCCCGAAGATCATGATCATCAGGCCGGCGATCTGCCCGGCGACGGCGAGCGGCCCGACCCGCAGCATCCCGCCGAGCAGGAACACGCCGATGGCGACGCCGGCGAGGGGCTCCATGCTCACGGCGGCCGGCAGCGAGGCGGGCAGCGGGGCCATCTCGTAGGCGCTCTGCAGGAGCAGGCCGCTGGTCAGCGCCACCACGACCACCGCGTACGTCTGCCACGAGGTCGGCAGCGCGCCGATCCCGGACGTCTCCACGAGCCTGCCGACCCCGCCGACGAGGGCCCCCTGCAGCGCGGAGAGCAGGCCGGCCCCGCCGGCGAGCATGGTGGCGCGGCGGGCCGGGTCCAGCCGGCGGGTGCCGAGCACCGCCCACATGGCCAGGCCGCCCACCGACGCGCCGGTGAGGATCCAGCCCACGGTCGTCGCCGCGTCGACATCACCCTGGTGCGGATCCCCGGCCAGCAGGAAGGTCGCCAGGCCGAGCGCTGTCGCGGCCGCGGCGGCCCAGTCGCGCCGCGGAACCCGTCTTCGGGCCCAGACGGCCGCCAGTGGCAGCGCGAACAGCAGCTGGCACACCTGAAGTGGGGCGACGAACGCGATCGTCGAGCGGGCCAGCGCGGCCGCCGCCGCGAACGTGCCGATCGCCGAGAGGCACACGCCGACGTCCCAGAGCGGACGGCGGACCAGCCAGAGCAGCAGCCTCAGCCGCAGCACGTTCTCGGGCGGCGCGTGGAACGCGACACGCTGCTGGATCACCGCGGATACGCCGAAGCACACCGCGGATACCAGGCCCAGCAGGTAGGTCGTCACCATCTCTAGTCTCGTCCCGCGCCGGGCGGCGCTGTCTGTGAACATCCTGCCCGATCCACGGAACACCGTGGCAGGCGCCTTCCGGAGGATCACCACCGGATACAGGTGGTTGATCCAGCCGTGTCCGGTTGGTGGTCTCTTCGCGTTTCTGACCGCCGACGCACGCGGAGGTGAGGGCCCGCAGGCCACGCCGGAGGCAACAGTATGGGACGGCCCCCCGACCCACGGCCACGCGGGAGCCGAGGTCGCGCCCCCCGTCGACGGTGCGCGGCGGCCCAGCTCACGCTGTCGCGACCGGCACCTCTGGGCGAGCGGCCCTCCTCCGTGAGCGGACCCGGTCGGGGCACGTGCGGCATCCACGCGGCGCTGAGTCCGGGCGGGTGCTGGGCGGCTCGCGGAAATGCCGCGGCCACCTCCGTGAGATCGGCGCACGCTCAGGTCGGCTGGTCCGTCACCGTGACCTGGATCTGCCGGTTGTTCCCGTCGCGGTCGATCCCCAGGGCCACCGTGTCCCCGGGGGCGACCGCCCGCAGCCGCGCGCTGAAGTCCTCCGCGGAGGAGACCGGTTTGCCGTCGAAGGACAGGATCACGTCCCCGGGACGCAGCCCCGCCTTCTGCCCGGGGCTGTTGTCGGTGACGTCCAGGACAAGCGCCCCGCTGTCGACGTCCAGCCCCAGGGTCGCGGCGATCTGGGGTTGGAGGGTGGTGAGCTGGACGCCGACGAAGGCGTGCCGCACCTTGCCGGTAGCGAGGAGCTGCCGGACCGCGTCGACCACCGTCGCCGACGGGATGGCGAATCCGAGGGAGACGGCGCCGCTCTGCGGCGGTACGTACGCCTCGCTGATGCCGACCACGCGTCCCTGACCGTCCAACAGCGCCCCGCCGGAGTTGCCCGGGGAGATCGCGGCATCCGTCTGGATCAGGTCGACCGCCGGGCTGCCCCCGCCACCGCCGGAGGCGGGCAGGATGCGGTTGAGCCCCGAAACGATACCGGCGGTCACGCTGTTCTCCAGCCCCAGCGGGCTGCCGATGACGACGGCCAGCTCGCCGACCCGCGGAAGCTGCTGGCGGAATGTCGCCGCCGGCAGTCTGGTCCGATCGACCCGGACCACCGCGATGTCGCTGATCTCGTCCGCGGCCTGGACGTCCCCGGCCATCCGCCGGCCGTCGGCGAACGCCACCTGCACCGACCCGTTCGAGGCCGACGCGACGACGTGCTGGTTGGTGACGATCACGCCGTCCTGCCGGTAGACGACGCCGCTGCCCAGCTCCGACCCGGCGATGATCGTGACGACCGACGGCTCGACCCGGGACACGACGTCGGGAACGTCCACCGATCCCGCCGCGACCGCCCCGGACGCCGCCCCGGCCTGTCCCGACGCGCCTGCCACCAGGAACGAGATCAGCGCGAGCAGGCAGACGAGCAGTTCCGCTGCCCGGCCATGTCTGGCGTGCGGTCCGAATTCCATCGCTGTCCCCGTCCGTCGCTCCTTGTGCGCTTCCGCCGGCGCCCCGGACCAGACAGAGATGCCCCGTCCAGCCCCGGTTCGCACACCAGCGGCGAACGGATGGTCACGTGGCCAGGGACTGCGATCAGCGCCCGTCACGGCTTCCGCCCCGAGCCGCTCTCCCTGGTCGAGGAGAAGAACGAACGGCCTGGCGAACGCGTGTCGCTGTCGGTGACTGCCAGCCACGCTTGGTGAGATCTGGCCCGTGCGGGCTGTCGTCGATTGCCGACCGGGACGTCGCCGGCCGCGGCTCGGTGTGGCGATGTTCGCGGCCGCTGCGGCGGTTGCGGGGTTGTGCGGTGCGTTCACAGCCTGCGGAGCCGCCCGGCCATCCGGCGCGGATGCCGGTGGCGGTCTGGACGTGCGCGCGGAGAACGCGAAGCTGCCGGGAGACTGCGGGCTCGCGCGGCTGGGAACCGCCCACCAGGTCGAGGGCTGGTTTGACCGGACCAGCGTCGCGCCCGGCGAGCCGGTGCGGCTGTTCTCGTCGACCACGGCGCAGACGCTCACGGTGTCGGTCTTCCGGGTCGGCTGGTACGACGGTCACGGGTGCCGGCTGGTCGAGCATCGGGGCCCGTTGCCGGGCGTCCGGCAGCCGGTGCCGGGCCCGGCGCCGGGAACGAACACGATCGCCACGTCATGGCGGCAGACGACGACGTTCGCGACGTCGTCCTGGCCGGCGGGCGACTACCTGATCCGGCTGGACGACGCCGACGGCTGGCAGGCCTACGTCCCGCTGACCGTCCGCGGCCCGGCGCAGCCGGGCCGGATCGTGATCCTCAACGCGGTCACCACCTGGCAGGCCTACAACGCCTGGGGAGGCTACAGCCTCTACCACGGACCGTCCGGGCGGTTCACCGACCGTGCCAAGGTGGTCTCCTTCGACCGGCCCTACGACTTCGGGGACGGCGCCGCGGACTTCACCGGCAACGAGCAGCCGCTGGTGATGCTCGCCGAGCGGCTGGGTCTGCCCGTCCGGTACGCGACGGACATCGACCTGCACGCCGACCCGCACCTGCTCGACGGGGCCCGCGCGGTGATCTCCCTGGGTCATGACGAGTACTACAGCCGGGAGATGCGCGCGGCGCTGACGGCGGCACGCGACCGCGGGGTGAACATCGCGTTCCTCGGCGCGAACGCGGTGTACCGCCGTATCCGCCTGTCGGCGTCGCCAACCGGGCCGAACCGGACCCAGGCCGGATACAAGATCGCCGCCGAGGACCCACTGTACGGGGTCGACAACTCACGGATCACCGCCAACTGGCCCTCCCCACCGAACGCCGACCCGGAGAGCTCACTGACCGGCGGCATGTACCAGTGCAATCCGGCCCACGCGGACATGACGGTGTGGAACCCCCGGCACTGGCTCCTGGCCGGCACCGGCACCGCGACCGGCGACCGCATCCCCGGGGTGATCGGGCCCGAGTACGACCGGGTCGACGCATCGGTGCCAACCCCCGGCCAGATCGAGGTGCTCGGTCACTCGCCGGTGACCTGCCGGGACGATCCCGACTTCGCCGACGTCACCTACTACACGGCGCCCTCCGGTGCCGGTGTCTTCGACGCCGGCACCAGCGCCTGGGTGTGCGCCCTCAACGACGTCTGCGGTCCCGGCGTCCACGGCCCGGCGCCCCGGGCCTTCACCACCCAGGTCACGGCGAACCTGCTCCGGGCCTTCGCCGCCGGCACCGCCGGGCGGGCGCACCCGGCGGCCCGCGCCGTGCCGACCGACTACCGCGAGAAGGCCGACGGGGTCGAACGCTGAGCGCCGCGCACGCCGTGCTGCTCGTGCCCGGATCGGCGCAGGCGACATCCCGTCGGCGACCACCCGCCGAAGCGCAGGCGGGCCGGAACAATCAAGCCGGCCTTCGCTGAAGTCCGCGTGGACGCGGTACGGGGCCGCCCCGTTGGGGGCGCCGCTACTGGTACCCGCGAATCTCGCGGAACGCCTCGGGCAGCGACGACGACCGCGCGTCGAACATCTCGCCGCTGGTCCACTGCGCGATGTCGCGCATCTCCTCGACCCGGGCGTCGCCGAACACCACGGTGAACGTCCGCACCGCCCGTGCAGTCCCGGGCAGGGCCGTATAGGAGGAGTGGAAGGCGTCCGCGTCGACCCCCTGGTTGTTCTCCCCGTCGGTCATCAGCACGATCGAGGTCAGGAAGTCCGGTTCGCGGCGTACCGCGGTCTCGGCGTAGGAGTAGGCCGAGGTCATCGCGGTGTAGATCGCCGTGCCGGAGCCCAGGGTCAGCCCGTCGGCCGCGGCGGAGATCGCCGTCAGGCCGGCCGAACCCGGCTCGGGGTCGTCGACGGTGAACTCGAGGGTGTCATGCACGGCACCGCTGAACGTGATCAGGGTGACGCGTTCGCGGCCGCGGAACCGGGTGAACCGCCCGGAGAGGCTGTCGTCCGTCCCGGCGAGCCCCTTGAGGGTGGTGCGCAGCAGCGCCAGTCGTTCGCCCTCCATGGACGGTGAGACGTCCAGGACGAAGATCGCGTGGCTGGGGCGGCGGTACTCGTCCAGGTAGGAGCTCAGCAGGTGGTCGGCGACGGCGCGGGTCGCCGGGAACGGCAGTTCGGCGGGAAGGTCACGCACCGGCCACGGGGCCGGGTCGATGCGTACTCCCGGTGTCACGGGGCGGCGGTGGGTCAGCGCGGTGATGCGCCGCTGTATCTCCGGCGTGCGCAGCCAGCCGGCCAGCCGCTCGTACTCGGTGCGCCGCTCGCCGCGCAGCAGCTGCAGAGGGTAGTCGGCGGTGATGATCCCGTCCCGTGGGTAGACGAGGGTGAGCGGCGTCGAGCGCAGCCGGCCGGCGTTCAGCGTCAGCAGCTCCGACTCGTAGTTGATCATTCCCCCGATCTGGCCCCCGCCCTGTGTGCCAGCCCGGCCCCCGGGCTGTGCGCCGGGCTGTGCCCCGGCCTGTGTGCCGGTGGTCGCGAAGGCGTCCGTCAGCCAGGCGGAGCTGCCGGCGGTGAGCACCTGGCCGCGGAAGAACGCGGTGAGCTCCGCCGGGCGGATGTCGTCCAGGGTCAGCGCGTCGGACGTGCCGGCGAGCGCGGCGGCGACGCCGACGAGGGCGGAGAAGCCCGAGTTCGACGCCGACGGGTTCGTCATCGCGTAGGTCAGCTCGCCCGACGAGACCCTGGCAGCGACGTCGGCCCAGGTGACGGACTGGTTCCCGACCCAGCCGAAGCGGCGCGCCAGCTCGGGGCGCACGCCGATGACCACCGGGGACATCATCGTCGTCATGCGGTCGATGACCGCGTTCCTGCCCTCGGGGGCCAGTCGCAGGTACCGGTCGGAGGCGAACCAGGCCGCGTCGACCGCCGGGTCGCGCGCGGCGATCCGGTCGACGCCGTCAAGGGTTCCGGTGTACTCCATCGTGACCTCGATGCCGGTCTGCTCGTTGAACTCGTCGAGCAGCGGTTCGAGATCGCGCAGCTCCGAGCCCGCGAGCACCCGCAGCGCCCCGGGGGTGCCGCCAGGACGTCCCGGCGGTGGGTCACCGCCGTCACCGCCGCCCGAGCAGGCGGTGGCGATCGCCCCGGCCACGAGCAGTGCGGCCAGCCCGGCTGCGGCCCGCCGGATCATCCGGCTCCGCCGGATCATCCGGCCCCCTCCTCGTACCGGGCCTCGATGCGGTCGATCATGCGTTCGGAGATCTCCTGACTGGGTGGCTCGACGACGTCGACGAGCTCGGCGGGGCCGGTCGCCGCGCTCGAGGCGCGCGCTTCGCGCTCCGCGCCGGCGGCGGCGGGGTCGCTCGGCCGGAACCCGTGCCGGACGGCCAGCCGGGTCAGCTCGGGGTCGGTGGTGAGCAGCGTCCCGACCGCGTTCCCGGCGTCGGTGAGCGGGACGACCGTGTGCCGGGCGTAGACCGTCGGGGTGGGATAGAGAAGACGCATGTCCGGGGTGATCGAGCCGTCCGCGGCCCGGACCCGTTCCAGGAACTGCGCCTCGTAGATCATCACGAGTGGGGCCTTGCCCATCCCGATGGAGAGGAAGTCGTCGAACGGCTCGGCGGTCGTCGCGTCCAGGTAGCCCTGGCGCAGGAACAGGCCGGCGGCGAGATCCGCCATCCGGTCGGCGGTGCGCGCGTCGGTGACGACCTCGTCGCCGTTCGCGACGTAGGAGACGAGTGCGAGGTAGAGCGCGGCCGAGTTCGACGTGCGGACGTCCGTCGACCCGATGAGCACCGAGCGGTCCGTCCGGTAGACGGCGTCGGCGCCCGGCAGGTCGGACCAGCGGGTTCCCGCGGCCACCAGATCCAGGTAGGCGCGCATGTCGAAGTAGGACGTGCCGCCTTCGGCCCGCACCACCCCGGCGCGGGTCAGCAGGTCGGCGATCGGCCGGAACGTCGCGATCGCCATCGGCGAGGAGAACGGCATGCTGGACCGGGTGACGCCGTGGTCGCGGAGGATGCGGTCGGCCTGCGGGGTGTTGGCGGGGAAGACGAGGTCGTAGCCGGTCAGGTCCCGGTTGGTGGCGATGTCCCGGCTGCCGGCGACGTCGACCTCGAGCCGGTACCCGGCGTCGGCGAGAGCCTTGGTGACGTCGGGATCGTTCAGGAACGACCGCTTCTCCGATCCCACCAGGGCACGGACGGTGGTGAGCTCGCCGCCGGACCCGCCGAGCCGCGGCACGACGGCGAGCACGACGACCCCCGCCAGCAGTAGCAGCACGGCGAGCGCGATTCCGAGAACGCGGGCCGGGCGCACGGGGTGATCGTCACGGATCGGGCGCACGGGGTGATCGTCATGGATCAGGCGGCGCGGCCGTGTCGTTCGTGCGACACGGCACCGGGAGTTCACCAGAATGTCGCCCTCGCGTGGTCTGACCCACCCCGATGGTTCGCGGGCTGGACCGGAGTTCGACCACGCCGGTCAATGTTCGATCTATGCCGCCGTTCGCGGTGATTGCTTCGCTGGGTGCACGCGCCGTCGGCGAGAGCCGCCGCCGCCGCGTTGGAGGATCTGTGGCGTCTCGCGGGGTGGATCTCCCCGGCCCGGACGGGCCCGGCACGAGCACTGAGACAGGCACGAGCGCTGGGACGGGCACGAGCACCGGGAAGGGCCGGCGCGGCGTGGGCCGGCGTGGTCTCATAGCCGGGCTCGCCGCCGCGCCGCTGGTCGCGGCCACGGCGCCGGCCGCGTCAGCGGCGGCGGTGGCCGCGCCGGCGGCGGCAC
Organism: Parafrankia sp. Ea1.12; assembly: GCF_900465275.1. NCBI lineage: Bacteria > Bacillati > Actinomycetota > Actinomycetes > Frankiales > Frankiaceae > Parafrankia > Parafrankia sp. Ea1.12. The sequence continues at coordinate 19,704 of NZ_UBIZ01000178.1, forward strand.
CGTCCGCGGCGGCTCAGGGCCGGGGGAACCGGATCCTGGTGATCGGGCACCGCGGCGCCTCGGGCTACCGGCCCGAGCACACCCTGGCCTCCTACGAGCTCGCCGCCCGCCTGGGCGCCGACTTCGTCGAGCCGGACCTCGTCGCGACGAAGGACGGCCAGCTCGTCTGCCGGCACGAGCCGGAGATCGGCGGCACGACGAACGTCGCCGACCGGCCCGAGTTCGCCGCCCGCAAGGCCACGAAGACGCTCGACGGCATCCCGGTCACCGGCTGGTTCACCGAGGACTTCACCCTTGCGGAGCTCAGGACGCTGCGCGCCAAGGAGCGGCTGCCGGCGATCCGGCAGGAGAACACGATGTACGACGGGCGGTTCGAGATCCCCACCCTCATCGAGGTTCTCGACCTGCGTAAGCGGCTCTCGGCGGAGCTCGGCCGCGAGATCGGCGTCTACCCGGAGACCAAGCACCCCACGTACTTCCAGAAGGCCGGACTCCCGCTGGAGAAGCGGCTGCTGGACCTGCTGAACCGCTACGGCCTGAACACGCGCAACGCGCCGGTGTTCGTCCAGTCCTTCGAGACGACGAACCTGGCGGAGCTGCGCCGCCTCGGGCTGCGGACGTCCGCCGTCCAGCTGCTGAGCGCGAGCGGGGCGCCCTACGACCTCGTCGCCGCCGGTGACCCGCGGACGTACGCCGACCTGGTGACGCCCGCCGGCCTGAAGGCGATCGCGGCCTACGCCAACGGCATCGGGCCGGAGAAGGGCCAGGTCATCCCGGTCGGCACCGACGGGAAACTCGGCGCACCGACACCGCTCGTCGCGAACGCGCACGCCGCCGGCCTGCTGGTGCACCCGTACACGTTCCGCGCCGAGAACTCGTTCCTGCCGGGGGAGCTGCGGCGGGGCACCAGCCCGAGCGACTTCGGCCGGGGCATCGACGAGCAGGTGACCTACCTGCGGGCGGGCATCGACGGGCTGTTCACCGATCAGGCGGACGTCGGCGTCGTCGCCCGCGCCGAGGCGGCGCGCCGCTGATCCGCCCGCGCGCCCCGCGCCGACCCTTGGCGCACACCCCGCCGCCCCGGCCAGCCCAGGTC
>NZ_UBIZ01000111.1:0-505 GCF_900465275.1 Parafrankia sp. Ea1.12
ACCCGGACGACCTTGACGCCTGGCGGGCCGCGGTACGCCCCGAGACGCGGGCCTTCTACGGCGAGACGATCGGCAACCCGCGCGGGGACGTCTTCGACACCGAGGGCGTCGCGGCCGTCGCGCACGAGGCCGGGATACCTCTGATCATCGACAACACCCTGGCGACGCCCTACCTGTACCGGCCGTTCGAGCACGGCGCCGACATCGTCGTGCACTCGGCGACCAAGTTCATCGGCGGCCACGGCACCTCGATCGGCGGGATCATCGTCGACAGCGGCCGGTTCGACTACGGCGCCAGCGGGCGGTTCGCGAACTTCACCACCCCCGACCCGAGCTACCACGGCCTGGTCTACTGGGACGCCCTCGGTCACGGCAGCTACATCGCCAAGGCCCGGGTGCAGCTCCTGCGCGACCTCGGCCCGGCCGTCGCGCCGCTCAACTCCTTCCTGTTCCTGCAGGGCCTGGAGACGCTGTCACTGCGGATGGAGCGGCACAGCGGCTGGTC
>NZ_UBIZ01000040.1:0-313 GCF_900465275.1 Parafrankia sp. Ea1.12
CTCCTGCCCAGAGCGCTGCGGGCGCACCGGCTGGTCGCGCCCGGCACCGTTCTGCGGTGGCACCGCCGCCTGGTCACACGGAAGTGGACCCACCCGCAGCGGACGGGACGGCCACCGATCAGCCAGGAGATCGCCACGCTGATCGAGCGGCTTGCGACCGAGAACACGACGTGGGGCTACCAGCGGATCCAGGGCGAGCTCCTCAAGCTCGGCCACCGGGTGAGCGCATCCACGATCCGCCGGGTCCTGACGTCCCTGGGGCTCCCCCAGCTCCGAAACGGCAGACCGACACCACATGGCGACAGTTCCTGCG
>NZ_UBIZ01000038.1:0-678 GCF_900465275.1 Parafrankia sp. Ea1.12
GGTCGTGGTAGGCGGCGGTGCGGGCGAGGTGGTGGGCGTCGTCGCGGCACAGGCCGTCGCCGAGCCAGCCGGTGGCGTGGTGGGCGCCGCTGCGGGTGGCCAGGTGCGGGGAGATGACGGCGGTGTGGCCGTCGGCGCGGGCGAGGTAGACGTCGACGGGCCCGGCGGCGCGGGCGAGTTCGCCGCTGGTGGGGGGTCGCTGTTCGGGCCAGCGGGTTTCGTCCCAGCCGGTGCCGAGCAGTGGCTGGCCGGGCCGGTGGTGGGCGGCGCGGGTGAGCTGGTCGAGGGTGTGGCGCAGGGACGGGCTGTCGGTGAGGTCGACGCCGTCGAGGGCGAGCCCGGTGGCGGTGGTGTGCAGGTGGGCGTCGACGAAGGCGGCGGTGAGGGTGGCGCCGCGCAGGTCGACGGTGTGGTCGACCGGGCCGGCCGGTGGCGGGCCGCTGGCGTCGGGCTGGTCGTCGGTGCCGATCCAGGTGATGGTGGGGCCGTCGGTGAGCAGGGCGGTGGCGTGCCGGTGGGTGGGGCTGTGGACGTGTCCGTGGTGGTAGAGGACGCGTCGGGCTGCCGGCAGGTGGTGGGGGCTCACGGGTCCCTACTGTGCCGGGTGGGTGGCGCTCACCTGGGGTCCGCGGTGGGCGGTGTGCGCGGCACCGGGCCGATGGCCGGTGGGGGTGCGGG
>NZ_UBIZ01000671.1:0-6893 GCF_900465275.1 Parafrankia sp. Ea1.12
CTGGCCCACCCCTGAAGGGTCCGCCGCTCGGCCCCGGTGAGCACGAGCGGCAGACTCGGCTTACCTGCCATACCTCCATGACACCGCAGGTCCCATGAGATCGCAGATCTCCGGACCGGGACACTAGTCGAGGCCGAGGGAGCGCAGGACCGGATTCGGGATAGTCGACGCCATCGTCAGCAGGGTCACCATGGACGTGATCTCGATCGTGGCGCCGAGGGTGTCCCCCGTGATGCCGCCGAAGCGGCGCACCAGCCAGCGCCGTAGCGCGGTGGAGACGGCGACCCCCACGGCGACGGCGATGATCGCGCGGACGGCCCGGCCGGTGTCGCCGCCGTCGTAGTCGAGCCGGCCGGCCAGTCCCGCGACGACGAGGACGCCCACCGTGGCCAGCACCGCGTCCCGGCGCCGCACGGAGCCGGCGACCAGGGCGCCGAGCCCGTCCGGTCGGGCGGAGGGGATGCCCTCGACGCAGGACAGCGTGGCCGCGAGGCGGCCGGCCATCGCCGCGACGAGGATCGAGACGGTCCCCCGGTGGGCGGTGATCGCGACGCTGAGCGCGCTCACCTGGACGAGGACGACGAACAGGACGGTGATCGCCCCGAACGCGCCGATCGTCGACTCCCGCATCACGGCCAGCGCCCGCTCCCGCCCGCCGCGGACGCCGAACGCGTCCCCCACGTCGGCCAGGCCGTCGAGGTGCAGGCCGCGGGTGAGCAGGGCCAGCAGCGCCACCCCGAGCACGGCGGGCAGCATGGTCTGGGGGCGCTCGTGCGGGACCTTCGTGACGATGCGCGTCGTCACCACCAGCAGCGCGCTGACGAATCCGAGCACCAGGCCGACCAGCGGGGCGAGGGCCATGGCGCGCCCGGCGACCGTCCGGTCCAGGCGTTCCGGGCCGCGGACGGGCAACACGGTGAGCAGGGTGAAGGCCGCGCGCGCCTCGATCATCAGACGGTCACGGCGCGCTGCCGGCAGTGCCGCCCGCGCCCGGCCCATCGGCGCCCGGCCTGTCAGCGGCCGGTTCGGCAGGTGTGGGCCCGGTCTGGGTGGAGTCCGGCGTGATCAGGCCGAGCATCCCCAGGTCGAGTCCGGGCATGCCGGAACCGGTCGGCCCGGGGGCGGCCGGGTCGACCGCGGGCGGCTCGTAGCTGGCGGGGGCCCCTGGCTCGGGGTCACCCGGCTCGGTGTCTGTGGTGTCGGCGGTGTCGGGCGCGGCCGGCTCTTTGGCGCTCACCCCGGCCTGGTCGAACGTCGCCATCTCGGCCAGCGTGGCCTGCGCGGCCGTCAGCATCGGGACGGCCAGCAGCGCGCCGGTGCCCTCCCCGAGCCGCAGGCCGGCGTCCAGGAGCGGCTCCAGCCCGAGGTGGTCGAGGACGAGGCGCTGCGCCGGCTCGGTGGAACGGGTCCCCGCCACCCACCACCGCTTCGCCCCGGGCGCGATCATCTCGGCGGCCAGCGCCGCCGCGCAGACGATCACGCCGTCGAGCACGACGGGCGTGCGCCGCACCCCGGCCTGGACGAGGAGGCCGGCGAGCGCGGCGAGATCCGCCCCACCGGCGACCCGCAGAACGGAGCGCGCGTTGCCGGCGTACGGCCGGGCGCGGCGCATCGCGTCCCGGATCGCGGCCGTCTTGAGCATCCAGCGCTCGTCGTCGATGCCGGTGCCGCGGCCGACGACCTCGATCGGCTCGCGGTCGAGCAGCGTGCCCACCACGGCGGCGGCGGGCGTGGTGTTGCCGATGCCCATCTCGCCGGGGACGAGCAGGTCGGCGCCGGCGTCGATCTCCTCGTCGGCGATCAGCCGGCCGACGGCGAAGGCGGCGTCGACCTCGGCGGCGGTGAGTGCGTCGGTCCGGTCGATCCGCCCGCTCCCGCGCCGGACCCGGTACCGCTCGGGAGACGCGCTGCCGTCCGCCCCGCCCGCCGTGGTGGGCACGGGGGTGTCGACGGCGACGTCCACCACCCGCACCGACGCGCCGACCTGGCGGGCCAGCACGTTGACGGCCGCGCCGCCGGCGGCGAAGTTCGCGACCATCTGCGCGGTCACCTCGGACGGGAACGCGGACACGCCGGCCGTGGCGATGCCGTGGTCCCCGGCGATGACCACCACCCGGACCCGGCGCAACGGCCGCGGCGGGCAGGTGCCCTGCGCGCCGGCGATCCAGACCGACAGGTCCTCGAGGCGGCCCAGGGCGCCCGGCGGTTTGGTGAGCAGGCCCTGCCGGTGGCGCGCGGCCGTCATGGCCTCGTGGTCGAGGTCGGGGACGACCGGTACGGCGTCCGGCGCGAGCGCGGGCGCGGCGGCGGGTTCGGCGGCCGGGGTGATGTCCACTGGTCCTTATTACCTGATCGACGGAGTTCTTCCGGCACCCGCGTGGTTTCGGGTGACGACCGGCGCCGACCTGGGCGGCGTCGGCGAAGCGTCTGCGCGCCCTGCCGGAGGTGATCCGGTAATTTGCCGGATGTGTCTGTGCCGGAGGGGCTGCCGTCCGAACCGCCCGGCAGCCTCGCCGTGCCCGCCGCGCCGGACGTGGTGGCGGGGGGTCGGGTCGAGCTGCGGGGCGAGTCCGGGATGTGGCCCGCGGGGGTGGTCGCCCCGTGGGCGGGCGACCCGCGCGGCCCGGACCGTCGCCGGGTGATCTTCCTCAGCCACACCGCCGAGCTGCGGCGTTTCCCGCGGGACCGGTCGTTCGTGGCCGCCGCCGAGCGCGCCGTCGCGCTGGCCGGTGACCGTGTCGTCGACATGGAGTACTTCGGCGCGCGCGCCGACAACCCGGCCGAGTTCTGCGTCCGGCAGGTCCAGGAGAGCGACGTCTACATCGGTCTCATCGGGTTCCGCTACGGGTCGCCCGTCCGGGAGCTGCCGCACCTTTCCTACACCGAGCTCGAGTTCCAGGCGGCCACCGAGGCGGGCATGCCCCGCCTGGTGTTCCTCCTCGAGGACGACGCGGAGGTCCCCTTCCGCGAGTTCGTCGACCCCGCCTACGGCGAGCGGCAGGAGGCCTTCCGGGCGCGGCTGCGGGACGGCGGCACCATCGTCGCCGGGTTCCGGGACGGCCGGCTGGAGACCGCCGTGCTCGACGCCCTGGTCAAGCTGCGGGACAGCGAGCGGCGGGCGACCCGCACGCTGCCCGGGTTCGGCGACGTCCCCCCGGCCCCCCCGGGCCCGCGGCCCGTCCTCGTCCCGGGTCTGGGCCCTGGCGGTGGATGGCTGCGCCGCCCCTGGATGGTGCCGGCCGTCCGGGGGCTGGTGGAGCGCCCGGAGCTCACCGAGGCCGTGCTGCGCCGGCTGCTGCCGCCCGCGAGCGCCCCGGACGCCGCGGCCCCCTCGGACCCCCCGGTCGGCGCCGAGGTCGTCCCGCGCCCCGTCGTGCTCGCGGGCGCCGGCGGCTTCGGAAAGACGACGCTGGCCGCGGCCGTGTGCGGCAGCACGCGGATCGCCCGCCGGTTCGGCGGCGGGGTGCTGTGGGTGACCCTCGGCGAGTCGCTGGCCGGGGCGCACCTGGCCGACCGGATCAACGACCTGAGCGAGGCGCTGTCCGGGGTCCGCCCGACGCTGTCGGACCCCGAGCAGGCCGGGTTCCGCCTCGGTGAGCTGCTCGGCGCCGAGCCCCGGCTGCTCGTCCTGGACGACGTGTGGCGGCGCGCCCAGCTGCGCCCGTTCCTGCAGGGCGGGCCGGGCTGCGTCCGCCTGATCACCACGCGGATGCGCGGCCTGCCGCCGGACGCCGACGTCGTCCAGGTGCCCGCGATGGCCGACGGCGAGGCGGTCAGCCTGCTGACCAGGGATGTCCCCGCGCCGCTGCCCGACGCCGTCCTGCGCCGGCTGCTGGTGGTCACCGGCCGCTGGCCGGTGCTGCTCGCGCTGGTCAACCGGGCGGTCGTCCGCCAGACCCGGGACGGCATGTCGGTGCCCCGCGCGGCCGAGCGGGTGCTGCGCCGGCTGGAGCGGCGCGGCCCGACCGCACTGGACGTCAGCCGGGTCGAGGAACGGACGCTCGCCGTCGAGGCGACGCTGTCGGCGAGCCTGGGCCTGCTCACCGGCGACCGGCTCGACCAGTACCTCGAGCTGGCCGTCTTCGGCGAGGACGTGGAGATCCCGCGGGACGTCCTGGAGGCCTACTGGGCGGCGACCGGCGATCTCGACCCCGACGAGGTCGACGACCTGTGCCAGGAGTTCGCCGACCTTTCCCTCGTTGTGGCCTACCGGCGGGACCCGCCGTCGCTGGTGCTGCAGGACGTCCTGCGGACCTACCTGCGGGCCCGGGTCGGGGCGGAGCGCCTGCGCGAGCTGGACGGCGTCCTGTGCGACGCGCTCGCCGGCATGATCACCGGCGGCGCTGGCGGTGCTGACGACCCGGCCGGTGCTGACGACCCGGGCGGCCGCGGCGGCCCTGACGGCCCCGCCAGCCCGGCCGGCGGGTCCGAGCCGGCCGGCGGGGTGCGTGCCCCGTGGTGGACGGCGCCGGAGCGGGCCGGCTACCTCTGGGAGCATCTCGCCCGGCACCTGGCCGGCGCCGGCCGGCACGACGAGCTCGCCGCGCTGCTCGGGGACCTGCGCTGGACGGTCGGGAAGCTCTCCGTCGCCCGGCTCGGGCCGGTGGCGGTCGAGGCCGACCTGGCCGTCGCCGGCAGGGTGCGGCCGGACGACCCGGTGCTGCCCGCGCTGAGCCGGGCGCTCGGGCAGAACGCGCACCTGCTCGGCCCCACCGAGCCCGCAGAGGCGCTGGGCACGACCCTGCTGAGCCGGCTCGACGGCATCCGCGCGCTCGAACCGGCCCGCGCCGCGCTGGCCCGGCGGCTGAGCGGGCCACGGCTGGTCAACCGGTGGACGCTGCCCGACCAGCCGCACCCCGCGCTGCGCCGGGTGCTGGCCGGCCACCACCGCCAGGTCCTCGCGCTGGCCGTCGCCCCGGACGGGTCGTGGCTGGCCTCCGCAGGCATGGACGGCACCGTCCGCACCTGGACGGTCGGCGCGGGCACGGCGCGCTCGGTGCTCACCGGCCACGTCGGCCAGGTGTTCGGCGTCGCGGCCGCGCCCGGCAGCGGCTGGCTCGTCTCGGCCGGCGAGGACGGCACCGCCCGGATCTGGGACGTCCCCGGCGACGATGTCCGTGGTGACGACGTCCGTGGCGACGACGTCCGCGGCGACCTGGACGACCCCGAGCCGGGTGATCCCGGCGACACCGGGGAGCGGGAGCGGCGGGGCCGGGATCCCGAGGGGGCCGACCCGGTGGCGCGACTCGTCCTGCGCGGGCACGACGGCCCGGTGAACGGCTGCGCGGTGACCGCCGACGGCACCGGTGTGATCACCGTCGGCGACGACGGCTCGTTGCGGACCTGGGACGCCACCACCGGCACGCCGAGGCTCGCGGTGCCGGTCACCGGCGGGCGGCTGCGCTGCTGCGCCACCGGGCCGGGCGGAGCCGTCGTCGCGACCGGCGGCGAGGACGGGACCATCCGGCTGCACGACCCGCTGACCGGCGAGATCCTCCGGCGGCTGGCCGGTCACGCCGGTCCGGTGCTTGCGCTGGCGTTCGGCCCGGACGGCTCCTGGCTGGTCTCGGCGGGCGAGGACGGCACGTTGCGTCGCTGGGACACCGCCGCCGGCCGCCAGACCGGGGTGCTCAGCGACGGCAGCCGCCCCGTACGGGCCTGCGCGGTCGCCCCGGACGGCTCCTACCTGGTGGCGCCGGCCGGGGACGCGATCTCCGTCCGGGATCTCCCCACCGGCGGCCAGCGGGCCGAGCTCACCGGGGCCACCGGGACGCGGGCCTGTGTCGTCGCCCCGGACGGCTCCTGGATCGCCTCCGCCGGGCGCTACGGCACGATCCGGGTCTGGAGCACCGGCAGCGACCTGCCGCGCCCGTCGACCGCGGGGCGCAACGAGGGGGCCCGCGGCTGCGCCGTCGTGGCCGGCGGCCTGGTGGTCTCCTCCAGCGACGACGGCACCGTCACGGCCTGGGACCCGGTCACCGGCGAGCCGGGCGCGGCGATGGCGGGCCTGCCCGGCCCGGCCCGCGGCTGCCGGGCCGGCCCCGGCGGGCGCTGGGTCGTGGTGTCGGCGCAGCCGACCGCGCTGCGGCTGTGGGAGCCCGCCACCGGCGTCGTCCGCGCCGTGCTGACCGCCGACGTGGCGATCCTCGGCTTCACCGTCTCCGCGGACGGCTCCTGGGTGGCCGGCGGCTGCGAGGACGGCTCGGTGCGGCTGTGGGACACCGAGTCCGGGGAGTGGATGGCCACCTTCGCCGGCCACGCCGAGGGGGTGCAGGCCTGCGTCGCCGGTCCGGACGGCATCTGGCTCGCCTCCGGCGGGGACGACGCCACCGTGCGGATCTGGGACGTGGCGACCCTCGAGCAGCGCGCCTCGCTGCCCGGCCACACCGACCCGGTGCTCGGGCTGACCACCGACCCGGCGGGCCGCGTCCTGGTCTCGACCGGCGCGGACCACACCGTGCGGGTCTGGGAAGTCGTGACCGGGCGGGCGCTGGCCGTCCTGCACGGTCACGCGCACACGGTGCGGGAGGCGAGCTTCTCCCCGGACGGCGCCTGGCTCGCGACGGTCGGCGGGGACGGGTCGGTGCGGGTCTGGGACCCGCTGACCTGGCAGTGCCGCACGATGATCCGGTTCGAAGGCGCGGCCCGCGGCTGCTGCTGGCTGCCGGACTCCACGGGCCTGGCCGTCGCCGGCTCGGCCGGCCTGTACCTCTACAGCTTCCTGCCGGACTGAGCGATCCGTCCCGACCGGCGTGGACGGACGTCTGGCCGTCGGGTGCGGGCCGTCGCGTGGACGACTGTGGCGGTCGGGTGAGTCCGGTGGGATTCACCCGACCGCCACGGTCGGGGCTGGTCGGAGGCCGGCAGGGTCAGGATGCGGCCGGGGTGGCGAT
>NZ_UBIZ01000453.1:0-20011 GCF_900465275.1 Parafrankia sp. Ea1.12
GGTACGCCCGCTTCACCACCTTCGACCCCACAGGTGCCAGCGTAGCGGGCACGCCCGTCACACTGTCGTCGATGCGCTAACCCTGTCCTGAAGGACAGGGCCTGCGCGCTACGCATCTCGGTCACCCACTGGCCGGCAGCGATCATGTCGTCGGCGACCCTGGCCAGCGCCCGCGCCGCCACCGCGCGATCGTCGAACTCGAGCAGCATGGGGATCGCCCGTTCCGGAGCGCCCGCCCGCAGCAGTTCGAGCGCGGTGCCGCGCAGGATCTCGCGGTCCAGTGCCGCGTCCTCGGCCAGAGCCGCGGGCAGCGGAGCGCGCCAGACGGTGCGCAGTCGTGACCAGTCGCCGATCAACGGCTGGAACCACGGTCCGGCCAGCTCGGCGAGCTGATGCCGGTCCGCCTCCGGGAGGACGTACTCGACGTGCAGCAGCCGTGCGAGCATCCGACGGGCTCCCCCGGTGGCGCCCGCGAGGACGGCGCGGGCCAGCGAGGTGAGCACGCCGACGAGCGTCCGGCCGCGCAGAGCCTGGGCCAGATCACCGTCCGACAGCGTGGTGCGCGCGAACTCGACAGCGTGCCGGAGGGCCGCGGACCGGCCGAGGAGCGCCGCCGCGTGACGCCGCCGGAGTCCGAGCCCGCCGGGGAGCTCCACCTCCGACGGGTGCAGCCGGGCGTGCTCGGCCGGCGGCCGGCGGGCGTTCCCGAGCGCCTCGGTGCTCGGGAGCGCGTCGTGGCCGATCAGGACGCGGGGCGTCGCCTCGGACAGAGCGCCCAGAACATGGCCGCACGCGAGGCGTAACGACGGCCCGTGCGGATCGATCCGGTCTGCATGCTCCAGGACCAGCGCCGAATCGGGCGGGAGCCGCTCGGCCAGCTCCGCGCCGAGCCGCCGGAAGATGTCGTCCCACCCGTGCACCGGGCCCGGCCACGCCCGCACCCGCGTGAGCAGGGTGGCGCCGAACCCGGGAGCCCTGCGCCGCACCGCGGTGATCATCGTTGCCAGGAAGGTCGCCGGATCGCGGTCCTCGACGCCCAGCCGGAGCCAGACCGGTGTCCGGCCGACCGCCTCCAGCGCGGCCGCGAGCCCGTCGGTGAGCAGCGTGCCGGGTGGCGCGACAAACACGGTGACGCCGCCGGTCACCGCGTCGACAAACAAAGAATGCGCCGCCACCGGCTCAGCTCCGAGAGGTTCCAGCACCTTGCCCGCGAGCATGCATCCCCCATGCAGCCGACAGTGAAGACACCGTAAAGACAACGAAAGAACATCCACATCCATATCACCGTTCGGCCAGGAGGTGGTGAGGTCTGCGCCGGGCGCGCGGACAGCGCCACCAAATCCACCACTTCAGCCGTGGACGGCCGGCGAACCCCGGCTACGCGCAACCACACCGGGAGGCCGCCACCGCGGCACGGGTGGCACGAGCCCCAATACCACCTGCTCCACTACCCGCTCACCGTCTTCACCCCACCCAAGATCATCGAGATCTACGCCTAGGAGGTCACCGGGCGCGCCGGGCGCCCACCCCGCTCCGACGGAGGCCGCGCGCCCCGTGCCGGTGGCGCGCGGCCTCCCCGTCCCGGGGATCCCGTTCATGGAGGTGGACTGTGGAGGGCACCGATGGCACCTGACAGCGACGAGGCCCAGCGCGAGGAGAGCTTCGTGGTGCGCCTCCTCCTCGACTGCGACGGCGTCCGCAGCACCAGCGTGCAGCACGCACGCGAGAACACCCCGATGCGCTGGCCGGGCTGGAGGCCGTCCGAGGTGATCGCCTTCATCGAGGCTCGTGCCGGCCGGCTCGCCCCGACGGCTCCGGCCGGCGTCGACGCGGGCGGCCAGGCAGCACTCGGCACCGACGGCGCCCCCGACCCGCTCAGCATGTCGGGCCCGCTCAGCACATTGGACCCGCCCGCCGCCTTGGAACCGCTCAGCAGCTCGGAACCGCTCCCTGTGCGGCTCGGCGTTCAGGTCGAACCCGCCGGGCCTCGCCCAGGGGAACCGTTCACCGTCGCACTGTCGGTCGGCTTCGCCCCCGCCCGCCCGCTGCCCACCGGGCCGCTGGAGTACCACACCGTCGCAGGTGTCCGGCCCGGCGATGCCGCGCCCGGCGCCGCGGGGAGCGCCGAGCACGGGACCGCCCCGGGCGGGACGGTGCTCCGCGCCCAGGGACAGCTCTCCGCGCACGCCGCGGTCATCCGGCTGACCAGTCCGGGGCTGCCCACCGGGCGCCACCTGATCGATGCCGCCGTAAGCCTGCGGGTCGGAGGCGTCGGGCGTCCCGTCGGCCTCGCCACCGCCACTCAGGTCGTGCTCGAGGTCACGGACCGCTGAGGATCCGCACCCCTTCCCGCGCCGAGAGGAACAAGCCCCACGAAACCGGAGTCGAATACCGACACGGGGGCGCCCGTCACCCCGGTGGAGCATGAAAGCCGTTCGCGCCTTATCCTCGGCGATGTGACGGTGGCCTCGACCTGACCTTCTTTCGGCAGGCCGCTCGGGGCCATGCCGCGATTCGCGTGCGTCGCTACCGGCCCACTCCCGCGTTGCCGGGCAGAATTACCGAGCGACGGTCCACGACAGAAAGCGGGAACAACGTGGCAACGGTTACCGATGGCGTTTACCGGATCGGCCTTGACAACAATCAGTTTCTCACCGCGGAAGGCCGCGATCGCAGCGTTATTCTGCCCGAAAACGGACGCGGCCAGGAATGGGAGGTCCGACGCACGGATAATGACACATACACGATCCAGCAGACGTCCGACCAGCTTTTCCTCGGTTTCGACGGTGACCCTGACACGTTCGAGCTGGTGCGCCCGTTTCCGCAGCCTCGCGAGTGGCGGATCGAGCAGGGCCCCAGGCCGGGCTCCTTCGTCATCGGAGCCGTGGACAGCGACCTGACCGTCGGGCTGCACCCGGCACTCATCTATCCGCCGATGGTGGCGCTCTCGCCCATCTTCCGCCAGGACCAGGGGTGGAGGTTCCAGGCGGTCGACTAGGCCGGCCAGGCATCGGTCGGCAGCCCGGCCGACCGGCCCCGTGTGCACACCCGGATTCGGCGCGTGTGCACACGGGGAGCCCTCGGTGAGTGACCCCGGGTCGTTCTGATCGACAGCACGGGCTCACCGGGAACCGCGGCGGGCGGCGGGCAGGCGGGACGCGCCGACGTGGTCGTCGAGCCAGCCGGTCAGCCGGCGCGTCTCCCGCCAGCCCGCCGCCACGTGCTCGGCGCACTCCGGCTCGGCCAGCCACGGCGGCTCACCGAAGTCACGGGCCGCCGTGAGGGTCCGATGGCGCAGCAGCTCGATGCGTGGATGATCCGCGTCGTAGCCCCGCGGCCGGGTCTTGAGCGTCGTGCCCGAGACCTCGTACCCCGCCTCCCGCAGCTCGCGCACCAGCGCCTCGAGCCGCAGCCCCGTCCGGTCGTCGGCGACCGCGGCGCGCAGCCGCTCCACCTGGTCGGGCGCGGTCTGCCAGTAACCGGCCGCGATCATCAGCCCGCGCGCGGAGACCTGGACGTAGCCGCCCCGCTCGTTGTGGGCGCCGATCGCGGTCTTGTAGGGCGACTTGTCCTTCGAGAATCGAACGTCCCTGTGCGGACGGAAAACGTGCGGTGCGCCGAACTCCGGCTCGAGGGCGTCGAGCAGGGCGAGCATCGGGGCCCGGACGGCCTTCTCGTAGGTGTCGCGATGATCCGTCCAGTACGCCTTGCTGTTGTCGGCCTCGAGGCCCTCGAAGAAGATCAACGCTTCGACGGGGAAGCCTGTGAACTCGGGCATCGGCGCTCCTGGGCCGCGAACCGGCGGGACGCGCGCATCCTACGGCGGCCCACCGACAACTCGGCCGGACAGCGCGGCCGGACAGCACGGCCGGCCCGCACCGGGCCCCCGCGGCATCGCTATACCCCAACAGAGACCGATCGAGACCGGCAGGTCGGGGCAATTGTCAAAGAATTGTCCAAGGTCAGGAGCCTGCACACCCAGGACGGTGGGAGTTGGAAGACATCGGTCGTGGTCAAACGAGCACATCACGCGCCGGCGTGAATGAACCGAGAACAACGACACGCGGCATCCGGGCCGAGGCGCGCCGGCCGCGATGGGCACAGGTTGGACGCAAACCGGGGCGTCTGATTGCATAGCTCCCCGACGGGGGTTGGCAGAAGCGGGTGGAACCCGTACCCGACGAGAGCATGTGAGACGCGATGACGACGCGGGCACGAGACCTGCTCAACCGATCCCGCGCGCTCCTGGGTGGCTCCCGCGGCATAGCGGCCCAGCTGCGGGGTGGTGATCTCCCGACTCCCCTGCCCCGGCCGGAGCAGCCGGCCCCCGCCGGCCTCGTCAGGCGCCCCGCGGCCCATGGCGGAAGGTCCGCGCACGAGCCGTGGGTTCGGCCGGGAATCCCCGCGGCGGACGCCGGGGTGACGCGACAGGCCCGCCGCGGCGGCACCGGCATCAGCACCAGCGCCGCGGACCAGTCGGCCCACGCCATGCGGGCCGAGACGTCCCCGGCGGCCTCCCCGGCCAACGGGTCGGCCGTGACGGCGCCGCCCGCGGCCGAGGCGCTCTCCGCGATCTGCGCGGACGTGGCGCTGCGCGACCTCAACCTGGTCGACTCCCTGCTCTCGCAGCTCGAGGACATGGAGGCCAAGGAGGAGGACACCGACCGCCTCGCCGAGCTGTACCGGCTGGACCACCTCGCTACCCGGCTGCGCCGCAACGCCGAGAACCTGCGGGTGCTCGCGGGCCGTGACGCCGGTGACGCCTCGTCCGACACGGCCGCGCTGGTCGACGTCGTGCGCGCGGCGATGTCGTCCATCGACCACTACTCGCGGGTCACGATCGGCCGGGTGGTCCCGCTCGGTGTGGTCGGCTTCGCCGCCGAGGACGTCGGACGGCTGCTGGCAGAGCTGCTGGACAACGCGACCAAGTCGTCTCCCCCGACCGCGCCGGTACGGGTCGGCGTGCACCTCACGGAGCTGGGCAGCGCGCTGCTGCGGGTCGAGGACGAGGGCATCGGGCTCCCGCCGGACCGGCTGCGGCAGCTCAACGAGCGGCTGGCCGGCGATCCCGTCCTGGACGACGACGCGGTGCGCCACATGGGCCTGGCCGTGGTGCGCCGGCTCGCGATCCGCCACGACCTGCGGATCTGGCTCGATCGCCGCCACCCCCACGGGACGACCGCCTCGGTGCTCATCCCCTCCGCCCTGATCTGTGAACTGCCCGAGGGCAGCTGGTCGGGTACGCAGACCGTGGCGGTCCGCGGCGGCGACCCCGCCGCGCCGGGTCCGTCCGCGCGTCCCGCCGCGCGCGACGGTCAGCCGCGGGCGGACGTCCAGGGCCGGGGGCCGGGCGTGAAACGGTCCGGCAACGGAGCGGGCCACGTACGCGAATCCACGCTGTTCACCCGCGCGGGCAGCGCGTCGGCCAGGCCGGCGCCGGCGCCAGCGCCGAGCAAGGATGCGGCGACTCCAGCCACACCCCCCACGGCGGACTCCCTGATCGGCGGCACGACCGCGAGCGGTCTCCCCCGCCGGGTGTCGCGCAGCCTCAAGAACCCCGCCGGCGACGGCGCGCGCCCACCCGCTGCCACGGCACCCACAGCCACCATGCCCGTGGCAGCCGCCGTGCCCGCCGCGGCTCCCGCGCCGTCGACACCGACACCCGCCGCGGCGTCCACGGAAGACCGGGAAGACGCGACAGGCGCGGAAGGCGTCCCTCCCGCGGAGGAGGGCGGATCGACGGCCACACAGGCGCTTTCGGCCCGGGCCGCGGACCACGCGAGACTACTCGCGGATCTCGACGCCTTCAGCGAAGGCGAACGGATCGCCCACGAACACCAGCGAGAGGACTGAGGACATATCCGTGACGGATCAGACCAATCGCCAGCCGGACCACGACTTCAGCTGGCTGATCAATGACTTCGTCGGCAAGGTCCACGGCGTCACCCATGCCCTGATCCTCTCGTCCGACGGCCTGTCGCTCACCGCGTCCGACGGGGTGAGCTCGGCGGAGCGGGACCAGCTGGCGGCGATAGCCAGCGCGATGCTCAGCCTTGCCCGCAACAGCGCGACGCTGTTCGACCGCGGAACCTGCGAGCAGATCATCGTGCGGCTCAGCGGCGGCTACTTCCTGTTCATGAGCATCGACGAGGGAGCGGGACTCGCCGTGCTGACCGGACCGGACTGCGACATGAAGGTGGTCGGCTACGAGATGACGCAGTTCGTGCTGCACGCCGGCCACGCGCTCACCCCGGACCGGCGCGCGGACCTGCGCCGCGTCCTGGTCGGACGTCAGGTACCGAGCTGAGCCGGGCCAACACGGCGGATCACCGCACGGATGATCCGCCGCGGCGAACCAACGCACCGGACCAGGACGGGTGACGGACCAGAATCGTGAAGAGCATGCCTGAAGACTCCGCACAGAACGGACGGCCGAGGCGTGGCCCGCGCAGCAAGCGGATCCGCCCCTACGCCCTCACCGGGGGCCGGACGAGGGCCCGCCATCACCTGCTCGTCGAGACGCTGGTCTCGGTGCCGAGCTACGACCCGACGCTCAGCGAGACGCTGATGCCCGAGTCCAAGGCGCTGTACGAACGCGCCCGGGGGCAGCTGTCCATCGCCGAGCTCTCGGTGATGCTGTCGATCCCGCTCGGGGTGGTCCGCGTCCTGATCAGCGATCTGGCCGCGCAGGGAGCGATCCTCATCCACCCCACGGCCCACACCTACCACCACGATCGAAACGTGCTCGAAAGGATTCTCAGTGGCCTGCGGGAGCTCCCGGTCTGACGCACCTCCGGACCCGGACGGCGGTGCGGGGTGGACATGATCCCGACCGACGCCGACGGACTTGACCCCGCCACGGCGATCTCCGCGAAGATCGTGATCGCGGGCGGGTTCGGAGTGGGGAAGACGACGCTGGTCAGGTCGATCTCGGAGGTGCCTCCGCTCAACACGGAGGCGTGGATGACCGAGGCCAGCGAAGGCATCGACGACCTGTCGATGAGCGGTGCGAAGAGCACGACGACGGTCGCGATGGACTTCGGCCGGATCTCGCTGTTCCCGGATCTGGTGCTGTACCTGTTCGGCACCCCGGGCCAGCCCCGTTTCTGGTTTCTCTGGGACGACCTGTCCCGCGGCGCGCTGGGCGCGGTCGTTCTCGTCGACAGCCGCCGCCTCGACCAGTCCTTCGCCGCGCTGAACTACTTCGAGAACGATTCGACGGTCCCGTACATCGTCGCCGTCAATCGTTTCGAGGGAAAGCTGTGGCACGACGTCGACGAGGTCCGGGAGGCGCTCGCGTTGCGCCCGGACATCCCGCTCGTCACCTGCGACGCCCGCGAGACGGCCTCGACGGCCCAGGTGCTGCGGGATCTGGTTGTTCACACGATGTCACTGGCCCAGGTCCCGGAACCCAGGAGGACACGGACGCATGCGTAAGATCCTGATCGTCGGCGCGGGCCAGTCGGGCCTGCAGCTGGCCCTGACCCTGCGCGAGCACGACTACGACGTGACGGTGATGTCCGCGCGCTCCCCCGAGGAGATCCGCCGGGGCCGGGTCATGTCGACCCAGGCGATGTTCCACAGCGCGCTGCAGACCGAGCGCGACCACGGGCTCAACCTCTGGGAGGCCGACACCGTCCGCATCGAGGGCCTCGGGCTGTCCATTGCGGGGCCGGACGGCAGCCGGCCTCTCGACTGGTTCGCCCCGCTGGACCACTACGCGCAGTCGGTCGACCAGCGGGTCAAGATGGCCGGCTGGGCCGAGCTGTTCGAGGAGCGCGGCGGCAAGCTCATCCTGCACGGTGTCACCACGGCCGACCTGAACGGGCTCGCCGAGCTCTACGACCTCGTCGTGGTCGCCGCCGGCAAGGGCGAGCTGGTCGGCCTGTTCGACCGCGACGCAGCCCGCTCGCCGTACACCTCACCCCAGCGCGCGCTGTCGCTCGCGTACGTGCACGGCCTGGCGCCCAGGCCGGAGCATCCCACCGCGCCGGGCGTGCGATTCAACATCATCCCCGGCGTCGGCGAGCTGTTCATGATCCCGGCCTACACGCTGAGCGGGAACTGCGACATCCTCTTCTTCGAGGGCATCCCGGGCGGTCCGCTGGACTGCTGGGACGACCACCCGAAGCCCGACGAGCACCTGCGCCGCATCCTGGACCTCATCGAGCGGTTCCTGCCCTGGGAGTACGAGCGCTGCGCGAAGGTCGAGCTCACCGACGCCCACGCGACCCTCTCCGGCGGGTACACGCCCGTCGTGCGGCGGCCGGTGGGCAACCTGCCGTCGGGCGGGGCGGTGCTCGGGATGGCCGACGTCGTCGTGGCGAACGACCCGATCACCGGCCAGGGCTCGAACAACGCCGCGAAGTGCGCCGCCTCCTACCTGGACAGCATTCTCGAGCACGGTGCCAAGCCGTTCGACCAGGCGTGGATGCAGGCCGCCTTCGACCGCTACTGGGCGAGCGCGCAGGACGTCACGGTCTGGACGAACGCCCTGCTGCAGCCCCCGCCGCCGCACGTGCAGCAGATCCTCGGCGCCGCGCAGGCGAACCCCACGGTCGCCCGGCGGTTCGTGAACGGCTTCGACAATCCGTCGGACTTCCAGGACTGGTTCCTCGACCCGGAGAAGGCGGCGGCCTACCTGGCCTCCGCCTGAGCCCGCGGGGAGACCCGCCGGGGCTGGCTCCGGCCGGCCCCGGCGCTGTCAGCTGTCAGCGATGCTGAACGATCTGGATGAGGTTCCCGCAGGTGTCGTCGAGGACGGCGGTGGTGACCGGCCCCATCTCCAACGGCTCCTGGGTGAAGCGGACTCCGAGGGCGCGCAGGCGGCCGACCTCGGCGTGGACGTCGTCGACGGCGAACGCCGTGTACGGGATGCCGTCGGCGACGAGCGCGTCCTTGAACGGGCGGGCGGCGGGGTGCGCGTCCGGCTCCAGCAGCAGCTCGACGCCTTCGGGGCCGTCCGGGGAGACGACCGTGAGCCAGCGGTGCTCGCCCAACGGCACCTCGGTCTTCTTCACGAAGCCGAGTACCTCGGTATAGAAGCGCAGCGCCTTGTCCTGGTCGTCGACCAGGACGCTGGTCAGGTTGATCCTCATCGCCGCTCCCCGACTGTCAGAGGTTGATCATGTGGCCGGCGAGGCCGTGGATCGCCTCCTGCAACGCCTCGCTCAGCGTCGGGTGGGTGTGCACGTTGCGGGCGAGCTCGAGCGCGGTGAGGTCCCATTTCTGGGCCAGCGTCAGCTCGGGCAGCAGCTCGGAGACGTCCGGGCCGATCAGGTGGCCACCGAGCAGCTCGCCGTACTTCGTGTCGGAGATCAGCTTGACGAAGCCGTTCGGGTCGCCCAGGCCGTGGGCCTTGCCGTTCGCGGTGAACGGGAACTTGGCCACCTTGATGTCATGGCCCTCCTCCCGCGCCTGCGCCTCGGTGAGACCGAAGCTGGCCACCTGCGGCTGGCAGAACGTGGCCCGCGGCATCATCCGATAGTCACCGAGCGTCACCGTCTCCGCACCGGCAATGGTCTCGGACGCGACGACGCCCTGTGCCTCGGCGACATGCGCCAGCATGAGCTTCGCCGTCACGTCGCCGATGGCGTAGATGTGCTCGACGTTGGTGCGCATGTGGTCGTCGATCGCGATCGCGCCGCGGTCGGTGAGCGCCACGCCGGTGTTCTCCAGGCCGAAGCCCTCGACGTTGGGCGCGAACCCGATGGACATGAGGACCTTGTCCACCTCGAGCGAGCCCCGGGCGCCGTCCTTGCCGGTGTACTCGACGGTCACCGAGGAGCCGTTGTCCGTCACCGTCTCGACCTTGGTCGAGGTCAGGATCGGCACGCCGAGCTTCTTGTACTGGCGGACGATCTCCTTGGAGACGTCGGCGTCCTCGTTCGGCAGCGCGCGGTCGAGGAACTCGATGATCGTGACGTCCACGCCGTAGTTGCGCAGGACGTAGGCGAACTCCATGCCGATCGCCCCGGCGCCGACGATCGCCATCGACCGCGGCAGCTCGCGGGTGAGGATCTGCGTCTCGTAGGTGACGATGTTGTCGGAGAGCTCGACGCCGGGCAGCAGCCGGACCCGGGAACCCGTCGCGATGATCGCGTGGTCGAAGCTCACCTGGTCGGTGCCGCCGGCGGAGAGCGCGACGTCCAGGGTGTTCGGGTCACGGAAGGTACCGCGGCCGGTGAACTCGGTGATCTTGTTCTTCTTCATCAGGAAGTGCACGCCCTTGACGCGCCCCTCGGCGACCTGGCGGCTGCGGTCGAAGGCGGCGCCGAAGTCGAAGCTCACCTCGCCGGAGATACCGAAGGTCTTCGCCTCGTGGGCGAACAGGTGCGCGAGCTCGGCGTTGCGCAGCAACGCCTTCGAGGGGATGCACCCGACGTTCAGGCAGACGCCGCCCCAGTACTTCTCCTCGACGACCGCGACCGACAGCCCGAGCTGGGCCGCCCGGATCGCCGCGACGTAGCCGCCAGGACCTCCACCTAGGACGACGAGATCAAAGTGCGCTGCCATAGGTCCACCCTACGATCAGTCAGGACGCCGATTCGCGGCGCGGTGCGGAGACTTCAACCACGCATGCTGCCAGCGTCATTCCGCCTCGCCCACAGGTGGGCGCGCCAGGCCGGCCGGCCATGTCCGGCACTCCCCGTGCCGCGGCGGCGGATGCGCGCCGGAGCAGTAGGTGCGCACAGAGCGGACGGACGCTTTCCAGGATCACACGGATGCCACCGGTGCCGCGGATTTCGGCCCGGCGGTCACCGGCCGCCCGCGTGGCTCAGCCGGGCACCGCGCGCAGCGGGGATCGTCCAACCCGGAGCCGGTCCAGGGCGGCGGCGGTCGGTGCGTCCGCCGGTAGTTGCACGACGAGTCGCAGGTCGTCGTCGGTGGGCAGCTCCAGCGTCTCGAAGGCCAGTCGCAGCTCGCCCGCCTCGGGATGGGCGAGGCGGGTGACGCCGCTGGCCGCGGGCAGGCCCGGCACCGAGGCGACGCGCCCGGCGAAGGCCGCGCCGGCGGTGACGGTCAGCTCGTCGGCGAGCGCCGCGACGAAACGGTCCGCCAGGAAGGGGCCCTGCTTGAGTGCGGCCACCTGGTCGTCCGCGACCTGGCCCCAGTCGGGCCAGGCCCGGCGCGCCCGCTCGTCGGTGAAGACGAAGCGGGCCAGGTTCGGCACGGCGCCGGAGCGCGGGGAGCCGTCCAGCAGGCCGATCGGACGGGCGAGCCGCTCGTAGGCCGGGGTGTAGGCGAGCACGTCGCTCACCCGGTTGAGCAGCACCGCGGCGGCCGGTTCGAGGTGCGCCAACAGCGCCCGCACGGTCGGGCGCACCGCACGGGCCGGCGCCGCGCCCACCCCGCAGGTGAATCCGCCCTCGGCTCCCTTGCTGAGCCGGTGCAGGTGGACCCGCTCGCGCGGGGTGAGGCGCAGCGTGTCGGCGAGGGTGGCCAGCACCGCGGCGGAGGGCCGGCGATCACGGCCCTGCTCGAGGCGCGTCACGTACTCCACGCTGACACCGGCGAGCGTCGCCAGCTCGGAGCGGCGCAGCCCGGGGGTGCGCCGGCGGGGGCCGACCGGCAGGCCGACGTCCGACGGGTGGACGGCCTCGCGCCGGGCCCGCAGGAAGAGACCCAGTTCGTTGCCGGCCATGGTTACGACCGTAACCCACCGCGACGGACGGATCGTGGCCCTCTCACTACCAGCCTCCGGCCGGCCTTCCCGGCACCGGCCGCGGCGCGCCACCGTGGGCGGCATGCCCGAAGACACCCTCAACCTCGCTGTGATCATCGGAAGCGTCCGGGAGGGCCGGTTCGGCCCGGTGGTCGCGCGGTGGTTCGTCGAGCAGGCCGAAGCGCACGGCGGATTCGCCGTCGACCTGATCGACCTCGCCGACACCCCGCTCCCGCTCGCGCTGCCGGCGGTGCCGCCGGCGCTCGCGCCGGACCTCGCCCGCCCCCCCGCCATGGCGGAGCTGAGCCGGCGGGTCGCGGCGGCGGACGCCTACGTCGTCGTGACGCCCGACTACAACCGCAGCTATCCGGCGTCGCTCAAGGCGGCCATCGACTGGTACCACCTGGAGTGGCGGGCCAAGGCGATCGGGTTCGTCGGGTACAGCGGGGCCAGCGGCGGCCTGCTCGCCATCGAGCACCTGCGGCAGGTGTTCGGCGAGCTGCACGCGCACACCGTGCGCCACTACGTCTCGTTCCCGCGGTACTACCAGCTGTTCGACGCCACCGGGACGCTCACCGACCCGCAGGAGCCCGCCGAGGCCGCGAAGATCCTGCTGGACGAGCTCCAGTGGTGGGGCGAGGTCCTGCGCGACGCCCGGCTGACGCGGCCGCTCGGGCTGGTTCCCGCGGCTCGCTCGTAGCCGCGGGCATGTCAGCGCAGCTCGTCGGTGACCCAGCTGACCGCGGCGGACGGCGTGGCCACGACCCGGGCCTGCCGGGGCAGCGGCGGCCGGTCGACCATCACGACCGGCAGCCGGAGCCGGCGCGCGGCCACCAGCTTGGCCGCCGTCAGCGAGCCGCCGCTGTCCTTGGTGACGACGGTGTCGACCTCGTGGCGGCGCAGCAGCGCGGTCTCCGCATCCACGGTGAAGGGGCCGCGGTCGAGCAGGACGCGCAGCCGTCGCGGGACCGGCCCCGGCGGCGGTTCGACGGATCGCGCCAGGAACCAGTGGTCGAGCCCGGCGAAGGCGGCGACCCCGGAACGGCCCACAGTGAGGAACACCCGGCGACCGCGCCGCTCTCCGGGCTTGCCGGGCTCGCCCGGTTCACCGAGTTCACCGGGATCGCTGGGATCACTGGGCCCGCCGGGGCGGCCAGCGGCGAGCAGCGCGGCCGCCGCGGGCAGCGACGGCACCCGCCGCCAGTCGTCGCCGTCGCTCTCCGTCCAGCCGGGACGGCGCACCACCAGCAGCGGCACGCCGGTCGCGGCGCATGCGGCGACCGCCGCCGCCGTGATCCGCGCCGCGAAGGGATGGGTCGCGTCGACCACCGCGGCCACGTCATGTTCCCGCAGGAACTCGACCAGGCCGTCCGGGCCACCGAACCCACCGCTGCGGACGGTGGCCCCCGCCGGCACCGTCGACGCTGTCGGGGGCCACAGCCGGCCGGCGAGGGAGTAGACCACGTCGAGATCCGCGCGGTCGGCGAGGGCGGCGGCGAGCCGCCGGGCCTCGGCGGTCCCGCCCAACAGCAGCACGCGCCGGGTCATCGGCCGGCACCCGGCCGGCGTGCCCCGAGTGCTCGGTAGGGACCGGCCGGCTGCACAGCGCCAGTCTCCCCCATCCGCCCGTCTCATCAGCTCCGCTCCGCCCCATCAGCTCCGCCTCGTCTCGTCCGCTCCGTTCTGCAGGCCGTTCTTCACGGCCGCGCCTCCTCCCTTCCTCCCGGGTCGCCCGGTCGTCTTTCCCTGGTATTCGATCTCGCCTCTGCTGTCTCTCCGTGTGGTTCCTGGTGCCGTGCGCATCCGGGCATGCGCGAGGTCGCGCCGTCCGGCATTGGCGGGCTCGCGGGTTCTCACCCATCTGGGCGATGCGGCGGGCCGTCGGACGCGCGGCCGGGTGCCGTCCGGATACCGACCAGGTGCCGACCGGTGGGCGCCGCTGCGGCCATCCGGCACCCGCCGCTTCGACTCCGTGCAGGTCATGGGACTGAAAGCCGTCAAACCGCGGCCGTCAAGTAGGCCGTAACGCGATCCACACGAGCGCACGGTCACACCCCGACCGGACCCAGACCACCCGCCCGAACAGGCGGTTGGCACGGTAGCCACCCATAAGATGCACGTGACTGCCTTAAACCCATTTCTTACGACATGGTCGTTCTTCCGACATGGTCGATTCGATTTGGGCGCGGCCCCGGGAGGGGGACGATGAGCGACACTCCGCAGAGCGCGGTCGGGGTGGGTCCAGGCGAGCCGGCAGCGCCCGCCAGTCGGATCGAACCCGTGCGCGATGCGGTGTTTACCCCGCTGACGCCGCACGATCCACACAGCGTGAGCCGATATCTGCTGCGAGCCCGGATCGGCGAAGGCGGCATGGGCGCGGTGTACCTGTCGTACACCCCCGGCGGACGTCCGATCGCCCTCAAGGTGGCCCGCCCGGAACTCGCGGCGGACCCCGACTTCCGCAGCCGGTTCTCGAAAGAGGTCGCGATCGCGCGGCGGGTCCAGGGGCCCTACACCGTTCCTGTGATCGACGCTGATCCCGAGGCCCTGCGCCCGTGGATCGCCACAGCCTATGTCGCCGCCCCCTCGCTGGCGGTCGCCGTGGTGCGCCAGGGCGCGCTCCCGTCGGCGACCGTGCTGATGCTGATCGCGGGCGTGGCCGAGGCACTGCAGTCCATACACCGGGCGGGTGTGATCCACCGCGACCTGAAGCCCGGCAACGTCATCCTGGCCGACGACGGGCCGCGCGTCATTGATTTCGGTGTGGCCCGCGCCATCGAGACATCGACCGCGGCCATGACCCAAACGGGTGTACGCATAGGAACACCCGCATTCATGTCACCGGAACAGGTCCGGGGAAAGCAGATCGACGCCGCGGGCGATGTCTTCGCACTCGGCTCGACCGCCTATTACGCCCTGACCGG
Organism: Parafrankia sp. Ea1.12; assembly: GCF_900465275.1. Lineage (NCBI taxonomy): Bacteria > Bacillati > Actinomycetota > Actinomycetes > Frankiales > Frankiaceae > Parafrankia > Parafrankia sp. Ea1.12. The sequence continues at coordinate 14,590 of NZ_UBIZ01000453.1, forward strand.
ACGTCCCCCGTTCGGGTCAGATGCCGCGGTGTTCCACCGCATCGAGCACCAACAGCCCGACTGGGACCACTGCCCGGACAACGTGCGGGAGGTACTCGCCCGTTGCCTCGCGAAGGACCCGGCGGAGCGGCCGACGTCCACGCAGGTCATCGAGCTGTGCCGATCCGCGATCACCGACGACCTGTACCTGCAGACCGGCGGCGGATGGCTGCCGCCCACGGTCGCGGCCGAGGTCACCCGGTACCGGATCTCCACGGTGCCCTCGCCGACCGCGAGCATGTCGGCGGTCCCGCCACCCACGTTCCAGTCGGCGCCGACGGGCGCGCCCGACGCGATGGACGCGCTGGGCACGCCGTTCCCGAGCGAGCCGAGCGACAACGTCGCCGCCCCCCACTCGGCGTCGTCCTACTCGTCGGCGTCGATCACCCACATCGCGCGTGCCCCTCATCCGCCCCATGCGCTCAACGCGGGGAACTCCCCGCGGGCCCTCAACGCGGCCCGCCAGCCACGGGCCCTGTGCGCACCCCGCGTCCCCCGCGCGATCGGGGCGGCGAGCGTCGCCGCCGGCGGCGGCGCGGCCGGCGGCGCACAAGCCCTGGCCGGCCCACCGGCCGGTGGCTCCGGTGGCCTCAGCGGCCCTGGTAGCCCTGGCGGTGCCGGTGGTCCTGGCGGCCCTGGTAGCCGTCGCGGCGCCGGTGGCCCTGAGTCATCCGGCGCACCCGGCTCGCCGGGCGCGGCCGGTGCGTCCGACGAGCCCGGGAGGCTCGACGCCGCGGGTGCCGCGGCCGGTTACGACACCTCCGGTGGACTCGGAACGCCCGCCCCCAGTCCCGAGGACGGCGCGGGTATGCCGGAGTCCGTCGCGAACGGGATGAACGGTGCGCAGGCCGCGTTCGGGTCGTCCGCGGTTCGCGGCGCCCTCGCGGCCGCCGGCCCCTCCGCCCCCGCGAACGCTCCGGCTCAGCCATCCGGCAGATCCACACCGGACGGCCCTGCCGAGCCGAGCGCTCCCGCGGGGCCGAGCGCTCCCGCGGGGCCGGGCAAGGCCACCGGATCTCCGGGCACCGGCTCCTCCGGCCCGGCGGGTTCCCCCAGGCTCACGGACTCCCGCGGGCCCGGGCCCGCGGGCTCCGGCGGACTCACGGGTTCCGGCGGTTCCGGCGGTTCCGCGGCGCCGGGCGGATCCGCACCCCGGGCCGCCGCGGGCTCAGCTTTCCCTGGTTTGGCCCCGTCCCCGGGCTCGCCGGGTTCCGCCGGCGCCGCCGGCGCCCCCGGCCCAGCCGGGACCACCGACTCATCCGGCCCGGCCGCCCCAGGCGAGCAGGCCACGCCGCGGAACGCACAGGACTCCCAGGACTCCCAGAACGCTCGGGACTCCGGGGGCGAGCGGGGTGCCGGGGGCGCGTCCGGGTCAGCCGGGTCGGACGGGCCACGGCAGGCCGGTGACCCCGCGTCCCCGTCCGACTCGGGCGACGGCGACCCGTCCGGGGCCCGCCGCCGCGGCCGCCGTCGGCGTCGCCGCCTGGTGACCGTCGTGCTGGCCCTGCTCGTCACCGTCAGCGCGGTGTTCTTCTGGCTGGCCTCCAAGCCGGCTGGCGGCGAGCCCGTCGCGCTCGTGGTCACCCCGTCGCAGGACGTCGGTACGGACGGTCCGGGCTCCCCCGAAGCGTCGCCGGGCGCCATCCGCCGGGAGTCGAGGACGACGCCGAGGGCTGCCGAAGCCTCGCCCACGGCCACGCCGACGCCGACCGCGGCCCCCGCCCCGAAGCCGGCGACCGGCGAGACCCCGCGGGCGGCACCCGTCGCCCCGCGGGTCTCCCCCACGCCCACTCAGCGGCTCAGCTGCCCCGCCAAACCCGCCACCAGGGCCAACGGTGACGGGACCGGTGTCCTGATCAACGCGAGCGTCCTGCGAGAGGGCCCGGCGGACACCTGCGGAGCGGTCGTGACGCTCGTGCGGGGCCGGAAGTTCTGGCTGTGGTGCAACGTCGTGACGAAGACCAACGACACGTGGTGGTGGGCACGCCTCGACGGGACCGAGACCTACGGCTGGGTCCGGGACGACGACATGAAGGTCGACTACACGGACGACGACGGCGACGGCGAGGTCCTCGTCTACAGCTGCGACGGCAAGGTCACCAAGAAGTAGGCCGGACGGGATCCGCGAGGTCAGCGGCCGCCGGGCGGCGCCCCGATACCGGAGACCCGGGCCCCAGGACCTCCGCCACCAGCAGCGCGACGTCGTCGGTGAGCGCCGAGCCCGTCCACTCCCGGACCCGGGCGACAAGATCGCCCAAGCAGTTGTCGAGGGTGGCGGGCCGGGCCAGCGCCGCGCCCACGGCCGGTAACAGCGGGAAGAACTCCCCCGACCCGGGATGGCGGGCCTCGGCGATGCCATCGGTGTAGAGCAGCACCCGGCCCCCGGGCTCGATCACGATCGAGGTGCTGTCGGCCCCGCCGACCAGAAGCCCGAGCGGCGGCCGCCTGCTGACCGCGGTCAGCGGTCGCGCGGACGTCCGGCGTACCAGGATCGGATCGGGGTGCCCGGCGTTGACCATGTCCATCCGGTCGCCGCGGATCTGCACGACGACGGCGGTGACGAAGTCGTCCAGGCCGCTGATCTCGGCGACCTCCCGGTCCAGGTCGATCAGGACGGCGCCGAGATCCGGGCGGAGCCGGGCGACGACCCGGAAGCAGCCGAGCACCCGACTGGCGATCCCGACCGCGTCCAGGCCCTTGCCGCGCACATCACCGATCAGCAGCCGGGTGCCCCACGGGCTGTCCACCACCTCGTAGAGATCACCGCCCACCATCGCCGCCAGCGGGGCTCCCCGCACCGCCCACCTGGCGATCAGGCGGCGTGCCCGCGGCCCACGCCCCTGCTGATCTGCCCCCCGGGGCGCGGCATCCGGCCCGCGTTCCGTCCCGGTCCCGGGCTCGGGCTCGGCGCCGGTGCGACGCTCGGCTCCGGCGATCGCGAGGACGAGGGCGCCGGTCACCGGTAGCGACCAGCCGCCCACACCGTCCAGCAGCAGGTCCTCCCAGATGAAGCCGAGGGTCGCCGGGAACCCGATCGACGTCAGCCCGAACAGCAGGAACGCGACGGCGAGCCGCGGCGTGCGGGCGAAGCAGCCACCCGGGCCGGTCAGGAGCATCGGGCCCCGCCGGGCCTCGGTCGCCGCGGCGATCATCGTCGCACCGCCCGCGGCGACGGCGCCGACCTGCCAGGCCAGGACGGCCCCCGACCGCGCCGGCTCGGACCCGATGAGAACTCCGCAGCTCACGATGCCGGAGAGCACCAGGCCGACCTGAGCCAGCGCGGACCGGACGTCCCGGGCGACGAGCCCGAGTCCGGCGCCCAGCAGGGCGGTCGCCGCGGCCGCGGCGACGACCCAGCCGCGGTCCGGCACGGCCCGTCCGACCTCGGGGAGCAGCAGAACGCCCGCGGGCCCGGCGGCGAAGGCGACGACCAGCCCGGCTGGGGCCGTCCGGGCGAAGGGCTCGAACCACAGGTGCAGTGGCAGTAGGCACTGGCGGACACCAACACCGGCCACGAGCAGCAGTGCGGCCGCTGTGCCGCCGAGCCCGTCGGCCAGGAGCAGCCCGGCGGCGCAGGCCCCGACTCCCACGAAGTGGTGCAGGGCGAACAGCCGGGTCGGGCCGCGGCCGGGGGCGCGCTCACGCATTTCCCGCCACACGACGCAGGCCGAAAGCGCCCACGAGATCACAGCCGCGACCGGATCAGCCACCGCCGTCGCCGCCGCGCCGCAGGCGAGAACGAGCATGATCCGCGCGAATGTCGCCTGGTCGTGAGAGGCGACCGCCCGCGCGTCGCCATGCGTTGCAGCGGTCAGGGGTGGGGTGATCGGGGCCAGTGCGGTGGCGCCGAGACCGGCCAGGCAGGTCACGAACGGCATCCACCACCCGGACCCGGGGGCGAGCAGGCCCACCTGGTGGCCGTCGGGCCACCCGGTCCAGCGGGTGCCGGCCATCGTCGCGGCGACGCCGAGGGCCGTGACGGTGACGCACCCGGCCGCGGCGGCCCGGGCGGCCAGAGGGTCCGGCGCCCGCCGCGCCGCCACCGAGCCGGCGAGCAGGAAGGCGGCCGCGACGAACGGGACGACCGCGACGGTCACCAGGGCCCTCCTCCCCGGGGGCGGACGGGGCGGACATCCGCGGGGAACCGGGGCCGGTCCTCCTGGTGGCGCCAACGCGAGGCGCCGACGGTGGGCGAACCGTTCCTGGTGCGGAGGCGGTGCGTGGCGGGATCGTCGTCCCGGCGCGCCAGACCGCCCGGCCCCGGCCTCTCCGGCGCCTCCGGGCCCCGAGTCGCCTCCGGACCGTCGACCGTCTCCGGACCCCCGGGTGTCTCCGGACCGTTGACCGCGTCCGGACCGTCGGTCGCCTCCCGGCCGTCGACGGCCTCCGGACCATCGACCGTTTCCGCGACGTCGGCAGTCCCTGGACCGTCGACCGCCTCCGGGGCGTCCGCCGTACCCACGACATCTACCGCCGGATCGCCAACCGTGCCCGGATCGTCCACAGCCTCCGGAGCGTCGGCCGTCTCCAGACCATCGACTGGACCCGGGCCGGTGACTGGGCTTCGGTCGCTCACCGAGCCCCGGTCGTCGGCCGCGCCCGGCCGATCGTGCTCGTCGGGGGCCCCGTCCGAGGGTGCGGCCGACCGCGCGGTACCCGACAGCGCGGCATCCGACGGCGCGGCGCCTGGTGCGAGGTCGTCAGCCGCCGGGCGCGGGCCCGGCAGCCAGGGCGGTGCGGACGGTTCCGCATGGCGCGAAGGCGCCCCGGGACGGGACACCGCCGGCGGTAGGGCCTGGTCGGGAAGCTTGCGCAGGTTCGGTAGCCGGGACGAGGCCGCCGGCCGGGTCACCGGCGCAGACTCCTCGGCAGGCCCGCTGTGCTCCCCCGCCCCGGGGCACGCCGGATCCTCGGCGATCTCGGCGATCTCGGCACTGCCGGCGCTGCCGGCGGTCTCGGCCGCGGCGGGGGCCTCCTGCAGACCCGAGGCCTCCGCCACCTCAGCGACCTCCGCACCGGCAGCAGGCTCCGCCGTCTCCCCGACGATCGGCCGGGTCGTCAGGGCGGCCTCGCCCGGGACCGCGTTGTCCGTGCCGCACGGGTCAGGCCCGCACGGGTCAGGGCCGTAGAAGTCCAGGGCGTAGGAGTCGGCGCCGTAAGGCCCGGATCCGTGCCGGGCCCTGGGGTCGGCCGCGGGACGGCGCTCCGGTTCCGCGGGCGCGGCCCCAGCCCCGGCCGGCGGCTCCGCCCGCGTGTCGGCAGGCTGCCGCGGCCGGGCCCCGGCCGGGAGGTCCCCGGCGGCCCTGGCGGAGGCATCGCCGGTGGGGCTGGCCGGGACGTCCTCGACGGGCTTGATCGGGCCTGTCAGTGGCCGCATCGGGGG
>NZ_UBIZ01000251.1:0-30637 GCF_900465275.1 Parafrankia sp. Ea1.12
CGAGATGCGCGACCGGCACACCCACCTTCCCGACCTCACCACGCGCCAGCACATGATCCGGGTCGTACCCGGTCTGCGTCGGCAGATCGAAGGCCACCGACAGACCCGTCTGCCCCTTCGCCAGATTCCGCCGGTACAGAACGTTACTCTCCGCCGGACTCGAATGACCCGCGTAGGTCCGCACGATCCACGGCCGGTCACGCTCATACGCGGGCAGGTCCTGATCGGCCCTTGGCCGCCGACCTGCAGGCGCCTCGACCACGTCAGCCCGCGCCCTGAAGCGTCGGCCGGCCGGGCTGTTCTCCCCCGCGGGCCTCGCCGTAGGACCGCTTGGGGACCATCACCTTGCGCCGGTAGACGCAGACCAGGGTGCCGTCCTGGTTGAGGCCGCGGGTCTCGACCGTCACGATGCCGCGGTCGTCCTTGCTCTTCGACTCCACCTTGGCCAGCACCGTCGACTCGCCGTAGATCGTGTCCCCGTGGAAGACCGGCGCCACGTGCCGCAGCGACTCGACCTCCAGGTTGGCGATCGCCTTGCCGGAAACGTCGGCGACGGACATCCCGAGCAGCAGCGAGTAGACGTAGTTCCCGACGACCACGTTGCGCTTGAACTGGGTGGTGTGCTCGGCGTAGTTGGCGTCCAGGTGCAGCGGGTGGTGGTTCATCGTGAGCAGGCAGAACAGATGGTCGTCGTACTCGGTGACCGTCTTTCCAGGCCAGTGCCTGTAGACCGCGCCGACCTCGAACTCCTCGTAGTACCGGCCAAACTGCATGTGTTCCCCCAACTGCGCGGGATGAGCGGTTCGGTCTGCGCCCGCGGATCGCGCCCGACTCCGTCTGATCTCTGCGAGCGCTCGATCGCCCGAGCCTCCAGCCGTCCCAGGGCGCCGCTTCCCTGCGGCCTCCGTAGCGGCGGTCGTCGCGCCGTGCCAGCCGGGACCGCCCAGCACGGCGCTTGTATATACGCACATATGTTTCTATATAGGAACTATCTCGCTGTCAAGGCGGCGGAGTCGATCCCCGACCGGATCCTGTGGCTCGCGACTCGTCCAACCGGGAAGATCCACCAGGCAGGGCGGCCAGCCTGGTCGGGCCTGTGCCGGTGGGGCGGCACCTCCCCGCCTCCTCTCCACCCGACGACTCCAGGGCGGGAGATCTCGCGACCGACCTCCGCGACCGACGGCGAGGCAACCCCGACGACCAGGCGGCCCGAGGGCACCTCCTGGTTTTGCGTACCCGACCCGGGGAATATCGGGAAAGAGTCGGGATACGATCACAGAAAAGGCAGAGTAAAATCGGCGCTTCGGGTCAAAATACCCCAGACCACTGTGGGTGGAATATCAGTTCCACCGCGGGCGGCCCAGACAGCATGACCCGCATTTTCGCTGCCGGCAGCAAGACCGGGCGCCTGATGATGTCCATGGACTGGTCCAACACACCACTCGGGCCGCTCAGCGACTGGGAAAAGTCACTGCGCATGGCCGTGGGCCTCTGCCTTGAGTCACACTTCCCGCTGGAGATCCTGTGGGGCCCGGACCTGGTCGAGATACACAACGACGCCGTCATACCCATGCTCGGCCGCAAGCATCCGGGATGTATAGGCCAGCCGTTTCGGGACGTCTTTCCCGAGGCGGCGGACCGGCTTGTCCCCATGCTTGAGCAGGTGATGTCCGGCGGCGAAGCGACGTGGGAGGAGGACTGGCCGTCCAGGCTCAATCGCCACGGCTATCTCGAGGACTGCTATTTCACCTTCTCCTACAGCCCGATCCGGCGCCTTCCGGCGGGCGGTGTGGCTGGCGTGTTCGCCGCGTTGCAGGAGACCACCCGGCAGGTACTCGGCACACGACGCCTTCGATGTCTGCACGAGCTCGTCAGCGCCACGGCCGGTCGGCCCAGCCAGGCGGAGGTGTTCACCCAGGGCATCGAGGTGCTCGGTCGCTTCACCTCCGACATCCCCTACTGCCTCGTTGTCCTCGAGGAGGCACAGACACGGAAGCTCGCCGTGACGGCGTCGGCTGGTATCGCCGGAGCCACGGGAACCCCGTACACGCTCGATCCCGGCGACGCCTCCGGACTCGGGGACTCGATGGTTGCGGGACGGACGCAGATCGTCGCTCGTCTGCTGGCCCGTCTCGCGTTACGGCAGTCGACTGAGACCCCGCCGTCCACCGCCGCGATGGTCGTCCCCCTGCCGGAGGGAGGCGACAGACGCCCTGTCGGACTTCTCATCTTCGGGACGAGCGACCGGCTCCCTTTGAACGCGGACTACCGGAGTTTCCTGAGTCTCGTGGCCACGCAGATCTCGGCGGCCAGCGTTGCGGCGCAGTCAGCCGAGCGGGAACGCCTCCTTGCCGCCGACGCGCATCATCGCGCCTTCCATGACGCGCTGACCGAGTTGCCGAACAGAGCGGCCATGTTCGCCCAGCTCGAACGCACGATCGCCGAAACCGGAAAAAGCCCGACACGAGCCGGCTTCCTTTTCGTTGATCTCGACGGATTCAAGCGGGTCAACGACACGTTGGGCCATCTGGCAGGCGACGATCTGCTCCGTGATGTAGCCGGGCGACTTCGCCGTGTGGTCCGCCCCGGTGACGTCGTGGCCCGGCTTGCCGGCGACGAGTTCGGAGTCCTGTGCCGCGACATCACGTCCTGCGGCGCGGTCGAAGCTGTCGCCGATCGCATCGTCGCCACCGTGGATCTGGCCATCGGCTGCCAGCAGGTCCCGGTCACGGCCAGCGTCGGCATTGCGATGATCGGACCCGGGACCACCAGCCCCGAGGATGTCGTACGCGCCGCGGATGCGGCCATGTATCTCGCCAAGCGTCGAGGGCGGGGCTACTGGCGGCACGCCGCGGAGGCGGAGGTGGCCCGTCCCGACACCGACATCGGCCCTCCCTCGGAGCCAGCCCGGCGGATGGCGGCCAGGCCGCGCGACGGCTGACGCCGACGCATGTCGGAGACCGTCCCCCAGCGCGCCCGAGCACGCGCGAGCTGATCAGGACGACCTCATAGGGATAGTTGTCCGAAGAAAGGACCCCGTCTCATTGCGTACCTGAGGGAGTAGACATCAAGCGGATCGGGTGCTGCTGACCCTCGGCTCGCTATCGGTTCTCGATCGCTTCGACCAGTAGCTCTGTGAGCTCATCAGGGTGCGTCAGCATCGGCTCGTGGCATGCGGCGATAACCCGACGATGGAAGTGCGGGTCGGACTCGGCACGTGCGCGTTGACGTGCCACCTCCACTGCGGGAAGCCGACTCGGATTGCACTCGATCGTCGTACCTGGGTGCGACCAGGCCCGGCCTGTGGGGCCGATCTTGTCGAGGTAGGTCTTGATCGGCTGCGGAGTCGTCTTGGAGTTGACCCATGCGATCTGGTCGGGATCGCTCAGACCCCACCAACTGGCGTCGGATGTCGGCACGTACCAGCCCTCTCCACCCTCGGCGGCCATCGCCTTCATCTGTGCGGCTCGCTCGTCACCGATGAGATCGAAGACCGACTCGCCCTCACGTGGAAGATGTGCGTCCACCCAGACGACGGTGCGTACGCGGTCGAAGACCTGCTGCATCGCACCTGCCACAGGCATGCCGCCGTAGCTGTGGGCCACCAGGACGACGTCGCTCAGGTCCTCGTACTCGAAGACGCCGACCAAGTCGTTGATGTGTGTCTCGAGGCCAATCTCCGAGCGCAGAAGATGCGCTCGCTCACCGAGGCCGGTCAAGGTCGGCCTATACGTGGGGTAGCCGAGGTCGCGGAGTCGAGAGGCAACGTCGCGCCACGCCCAGCCACCGTGTCGGCCGCCGTGAACGAGGACGAAGCCCGTGGGCTGCTGCTTGGCCATGGGTCCTCCTAAGCGAACGTTGTAGGCAGCTCGACGTGTTGTGACAGCACAAGCTGGGATGTCCTCTTCCGCCAGCTCGGCGACTCCGTCATCCCCACGCACGACTGCTTCGACGTCCTGGGAAGTCGGCAACGAGGTTAAGATCAGCTCCACCCGGCTGGCGAGCTCATGCGGCGTCTCCGCCCAGGACCCGCCCCGGCCGAGACAGTCGGCGGCGGACTCCTTGCGCAGGTCGTTGACCACGAGGTCGTGGCCGGCGTTCTGCAGGCTCGCGGCCATTCCGCGGCCCATAGCGCCGAGGCTGATAAAACCGATCTCCATCTCTCTACCCTCTCGATCCCTCATACGAGTCCGGGTGCTCCGCGTCAGCCGATGAGGGCGCGCTCGCGGAGTACCTCCTCAGCAACGCTGAAGCCTTCGCCGGTGGCGGGGAGCCCGCAGTAGACAGCGGTCTGCAGTGGAATCTCCCGGATCTCGTCGACCGAGCAGCCGTTGTTGAGCGCACCCTCAATGTGGTGGCGCAGCTGGTTCGACTTTCTCAGCACGACGAGCAGCGCGATGTTGATGACGCTCCGCACCTTGCGGTCGGTACCGGGCCGCGACCAGGTCCGACCGAAGCAGACCTCAGCCGAGTAGTCCTGGGTGCAGCATTGAAGTCATTGCACTGTTTGGCGCGCCGAGGCAAGTAGCCCTCGGATACTTCATGCAGTACGTCGAGGAGGATCGAAGATCCGGAGCAGTTCCTCGACGTCGTCCAGCTCCTCGACAGCCTGGGAAAGTCGAACCAGGCGATCGACGTCGACTGTCGGCAGGGCTTCGACCCACTTGTCGCGCAAGTCGTCCCAACCAATGGGATCTCCCGCGCTGTGGCCCTTGGGCTGATCGACCCGATGTGAAAGCCTCGAGCCATCGCGCATCACAAAGGTCACACGGGCCCCGCGGCCGTTCGGCTGCTCGGTGTCTAGTTCAGCGTCAGACCGAAGCTGGATGCGTCGCCTCATCGACTGGAAGTCGGAGTCCGACAGAAGGAACGGAAAGGGGCTCTCCCGCAACTTCAGCCCGTCCTGTACGATTGCCGCGCCAAGCATGTCCTGAAGACAGATGTTGTGCATGGCACGATTGTCGACTACGCGCAGCGCATTGGTAGGCATACCGACCTCGACCGTGTCGATCTCGGCCGCCTGAATTCGATGATCGTGCATCACCGTCATCGCTGCCTCGACCGCCGCGTGGATCGGGTAGCCCGCGTTGACGAACTTGAAGTTCGCGCCCATCACGGCGTAGTCGTGGCCGAGTCCGTCGGTCAGCGAACTCGCGCCGTCCTCAAGGCCCCACGCCGCAAGCAGCCCGTTCTCCGAGCCGAGCACGTCCTCGCATCCTTCCAGCCCGGCATTCGCCATCAGCGCGGCCGAAACGCCGGCGAAGGCGTACTGGCCGTTGCAGAACGACTTGCTGATGTGGCGCCGCTCCTGGAAGAGCGCGACCAGGCCGTTGGTCTGGAATGTCGCGAGGGCCATCGCGTTGCCGTACGCTTCCGGGCCGAGGCCGAGGATGCGGCACGCCGCGACGGTCGCACCGATCGCATGAAGAAAGTCCGCATGCATGTGAAGCCGCGACTTCACCCCGAAGACCCCACCGCACGCGCGGATGAGCCGGTTGCCGATCTCGTAGCCGAGAACGACGGCGTTGAGCAGAGTGCCGCCCGTCGCCCGCCGGTGCTCGGCAATCGCCGCCACGGCGTGGACGATCGTCGCCCCCGGATGCCCACCGACGACGTGAGCACCGTCAACCTCGTCGGCGTGCCCGGCCGTGCCGTTCGCGAGAGCCGCGTACGGCGCGGTTGTGCGGTGCTCAGTTCCGAGAATTCGGCACGCCCCCGCTCCGCCCATCGAGGCCGCGTAGCCGGTGGCTAGCTTCCCCGCTGTCCGAGTCTGTCCGAAGACCGCGCAGGCCAGCTCATCCATAACGATGAGACGCCCATGTTCCCGAACGTCGGCAGGTAACGCGTCGATCGAGGTCGATGCGGCGTACTCCGCGACGATCCTCGTGAGGTTCACCAGGCCCGTGCGCCTCGTCTCGTTCATCAAATCCGCGCTTTCTGGCGCGCGAGTGTGCTCGCGTCGATCACTAAACGATAGCTTACGTCGATCTCGATGAGCGCGTCATTCTGCCCTACGTCGCGACGTCCGATGGTGACCGTCTCGAACTGGCCGGTCTCACACGCCATTGCGCGAGCCCTGCGGGTGATCATGTCACTCCTCTGTCCTCTATGCCGTAGCGACCCATCTCGCGGCCGAGACCAGAGATCTTGAAGCCGCCGTGGGGTTGCCTTCATATTGATAGGCGTTCCGCCGATCCGGATCCGGCCGGTGCGGACCGGGTTCGCAACCGCTCGCGCGTGCTCTCACCATCTTCCTTAGGGGCAGCGAGATCGCGCCATTGAGCTCGTTCTTCTTCGCCTGGCCGGAATTCCGGCGGGTCCGGGCGCCGATACGGTCGGACAGCGTGCCGCCGAACAGCAGCAGGGCCGAGAACACGAGGGTGTAGCCGGTGACGACCCATGTGGGCCGGCAGGACCTGCCGTGACGACCGCGGTCACGCCGGGTCGCGCACGGTGACCACGGCACGGCCCCGGACCCGACCGTGGTGCAGGGCGTCCACAGCCTCGTTGATCTGATCGAGCCCGAACCGGTCCGTCACCAGCAGGGCGGGATCGAAGCGGCCGTCGTTCGTCCAGTTCACGAAGGTCGCGAAATCGCGGACTGGATCGCAGCCGCCCCCGACCGAGCCAGCCAGGCTCTTCTCACCGTTCAGCAGGTCGAAACTGTCGAGGCTGAACGGCTCGCGCGGAATGCCGACGAGAACATCGGTACCGCCGCGAACTCCTGCGCCGCGGATACCTGGACGCACGGCCGCGAGGCTCACCGGAATGTTGTTTCCGATGCCGGTGCAGTCCAGGCAGTAGTCGGCACCCGCGGTTCCGTCGTCGTGCCGGGTCAGCTGACGGATCGCCTCCACCGGGTCGGTCTCGCGGGCGTTGACGCCGTCGGTGGCGCCGAACTTCGCCGCCAGGGCGAGCTTCGCGTCGCTCACGTCGACGGCGATGACCCGTCCTGCGCCCAGAATCGCGGCGCCGGCGATGGCGCACAGCCCCACGCCACCCGCGCCCCAGACCGCGACCGACTGGCCGGCCCGGAGATCGATGCTGTTCATCACGGCGCCGGCGCCGGTCATCAGCGCGCAGCCGATGATGCTCCCGAGGTCGGGGTCGGTGTCCTCGGGCATCCGAACGACATACTGCTCGTCGACCAGGGCGTGGGTCCCCCAGGTGTGGCAGTTGTGCGACGTGGCCACCTCGCCGTCGGGGAACGTCAGCCGGGACGGCGAGGGTGGACGGCCCTCCCGGGGGCTGCGGGGGATCCAGGTGATGCACACCTGATCGCCCTCTCGCACATAGGTCACCTCTGCACCGACCGCGACAACCGTCCCGATCGACTCGTGGCCCAGCAGCATCGGGGCGGTCCGGGAAGGGCTGAAGATCCGGTCGAGCTGGCTGTGGCACACCCCGAACGCGCTCTGCTCGACCACGACCTCGAACGGGCCGGGCGGCGGCATGGTCAGTTCCCGAAACTCGAGCAGGTGGGTTCCGGGGGGTAGCACCGCTATCCGAGCACGCACCGACATGTCCTCTCCGCCCTTCTTCCCCGCCATCGCGTTCCCGGCTGGTCGCCTGCCCGCTCGCTCACCCGATCGACTGGTATTCCAGGAACTCCTCGATACCGAAACGGCCGTTCTCCCGGCCGATGCCCGAGAGCTTGAAGCCGCCGTGCGGCGCACGCGGGTTGACCGCTGAGCCGTTGATGCGGATCCGGCCCGTGCGCAGGCGGAGCGCGACCTCGCGGGCGCGCGCGGGCGAGGCGGCCCAGACACCACCGGCGAGACCGTAGTCGGAGTCGTTGGCGATCGCGACCGCCTCGTCCTCGGTGTCGTACGGGAGGATCGTCACCACCGGCCCGAAGATCTCCTCGCGGGCGATCCGCATGTCCGGTGTGCCGCTGAAGATGGTCGGCTTCACGTAGTAGCCGGTGGCCAGGCCCTCGGGCTGCTCGGGGCCGCCGGTCACCAGCGTGGCACCCTGGTCGATGCCCGACTGGATCAGTTCGCGGACGCGGTCCCGCTGGGCGCGGGTCACCACCGGCCCGAGGCTGGTCCCCTCCGCGAACGGATCGCCGAGCGCGTAGGACTCGGCGGCAGCACGCGCGGCGTCCTCGGCCTCGGCCAGCCGCGCGCGGGGCACGAGCACGCGGGTGAGGCCGCCGCACACCTGCCCGCTGTTGCGGAAGGCGTCGGCGATGCCGGCGGTGACCGCCCCGGCGATGTCGGCGTCCTCGAGGATGACGTTGGCGGACTTGCCGCCGAGCTCGAGCCCGACCCGCTTGACCGTGCGGGAGGCGATCTCCATGACGCGGCTGCCCGCGCGCACGGAGCCGGTGATCGAGACCATGTCGACCAGGCGGTGATCGGCGATGGCCTCGCCCACCACCGGACCGGTGCCGCTGACCAGGTTGACGACGCCGGCGGGCAGGCCGGCCTTCAGGGTGCCCTCGGCGAAGAAGAAGGAGCTGCGCGGGGCGATCTCGGTGCCCTTGAGAACGACGGTGCAGCCCGCCGCGATGGCAGCGCCGACCTTCATCGCGATCATCAACAGCGGCACGTTCCACGGCGTGATCGCGCCGACCACCCCGACCGGGGCCCGGTGCACGAGCGTGTCCCCGACCGCCACGTTGAAGTCGACCTCCGCCAGCGCGTCGGCCGTGCCGCGAAGGTGCTTGATCGTGGACAGCGTCTGATGACCGGTGGCGATGCTCAGCGGCTCGCCGATCTCCTGAACGATCGCCTCGGTGATCTCGTCGGCCCGGCCCTCCACGAAGTCGGCCAGGTTTCGCAGTACCTCGGCCCGCTCGTCGAGCGTCGAACGGGACCAGCCGTCGAAGGCCCGGGCGGCAGCGGCCGCCGCCCGGTCGACGTCCTCGGGCGTGCCGTCCGGAATCGTGCCGATGATCTCCTCGGTGACCGGGTTCTCGACGTTGATGACGCCAGTGCCGGAGGACGGGACCCACTCACCGTCGATGAGGATGAGGTCCTGATTGATCACGCCGCCACCCCTTTGTCGCGAAGTTCATTATTACGAACTACAATTCGTAATTGCAATCACACTACGATGATCACATAGGGGTGTCAACGGGCCGGCTCCGCTCCCGCCGAGCCTCCACGGCCCAGCCGCCCGCCCGCAGCCACCCAGACCGACAGGGCGGCCACGAGCCGCTCGACCCCTGGGCCACCATGGCCGCCCCACAGCCGCCTTGACATGGCATCGGCTCGCTCGTAGCGTGCGTCCGTATATAAGGACATCAGTTCTTATATAAGAACGATGGACGTCCTCGGGTGGCGCGCGGCCACCGATCCGGAGCCGAGGAGACGATGCGGCCGTCCGGTGCGGGGTCATGTGCCCCGGCACAGCGAGACCCGATCCGCGGTCGTGCGGCGAGCCGCTCCTCTTCCTGCCGTTGGGAGCACAGATGCGGTTCGGGCGCTTCTACGAGGAGTTCGACCTGGGCGCCGTCTACCGGCACTGGCCAGGAAAGACGGTCACCGAGGACGACAACCATTTGTTCTGCCAGCTCACCATGAATCATCACCCCCTCCGCCCCGACGCCAGCTACGCAGCACGGACGACCCAGTTCAAGCGGGACGTCGTCGTCAGCAGCTACCTCTACTCCCTCCTCCTCGGAATGTCCGTCGCCGACGTCTCGGGGAAAGCAGTCGCGAACCTCGAGGTCCAGCCGTTACGCCACGTCGCTCCGGTCTTCCATGGCGACACCGTCCACGGCGAATCAACCGTGCTGAGCAAGGCGGAGTCCAGAAGCAGGAACGACCACGGCGTCGTGACCGTGGAGACCCGCGGCTACAACCAGGACGGAACTCTCGTCTGCGTCTATCAGCGCAAGGTCATCGTGCCCCGGCGGGTCCGCTGAGACGCCGCCGCGGCTGAGCCGTGCGCAGCGATCAGTCGCACCGGCCTCTGGCGACCGTCCACCGCTCGGGCCGCCCGGCCCTACGGACCAGGCGCCCGTCCTCCGACAGCCGGGCGAGGTGGGCGTAGGTCTCGGCGAGCGCTGAGCGCAGCGACCGCGGGGTGAACGAGTCGAACGGCCGCGCCCACCGCACCGCACGGGACACATCCCAGACGGTCTCCCGCCCCTCGCGCACCGCCTGCTCGATCTCGCGCAGCCGCGACTGGTGATGCACCTCCAGCACGCCGAGCCGGTCGGAGAGACGGTCGAACGACCACTCGTGCCCGGGCAGGGCCAGCAGGTTGTCGGGAAGGTCCCGGAGGTGCCGCAACGAGTCGAGGAAGTCCAGCAGCGGGTCGGCGGCCGACCCGGGACGCAGTGCCACGTTCGGGGTCACCTTGGGCAGAACGTGGTCACCGGTGAACACCAGGCCTCGTTCACGGTCGTGGAAGCACAGATGGCCGGTGGTGTGCCCAGGTGTGTGGATCGCGATGAGGGCACCCCCGGTGCCCGGCACCGCCGCGCCGTCGAGGAGCTCGACGTCCGTCTCGATTCCGGGCAGCGCCGCCTCGAGCTCTGCGAGCTCCGACTCGAGGCCCGCCAGCCGCGTCGCAGGCACCCCGCTCACGCCCAGCCAGTCGGCGATCTCCACGACACGGGCCCGCCGTTCCGCGGCGCCCACGCGGATCTGTGCCCGTTCGGCAGGGTGCGCGGCGATCCAGGCCGTGGTGTGCTCCCGGATGCGGCGGGCGAGCCCGTAATGATCCGGATGCGCGTGGGTGACGACAGCCCCGATCACCTCGTCGAGGCTGTGACCGGCCCGGGCCAGCCCGGATCGGAAGGCGCTCCACGCCTCGTCCGAGTCCCACCCGAGATCCACCACGACGATCCCCTCGGCCGCCCGCACCGCGTAGGAGTACGAGTAGGCGAGCGGACTCGGGAACGGGACCGCCGTCGCCCACACCCCGCCCGCCACCGCGAAGCCCTCGATCCGTCGGGTCGGCGCTTCCGCGGCGGCACGCGACTCACCCACATCTCCCCCTCACGCAACAGGGTTCCCGTGGTCGCGACGCTCCCACCGGCCCACGGAACGCCTCAGATGACCCCGGCCTCCCGCAGCTTGGCGATGTCGTCGACGGACATGCCCAGCTCCGCGGTAAGGACCTCGTCGGTGTCGGCGCCGACCTCGCGCGCCCGCGACGGCTCCACCATGGGCGAGTCCGACAGGAACAGCGGACTGCCGAGCGTCATGAACGAGCCCTGCTCGTCGGTGACGGTGCGGAGCACGCCGCGCTCGCGTACGTGCGGGTCCTCGAGCAGCTCCGGCAGGGTGACGACCGGAGCGGAGGGGATGCGTGCCTCCACCAGCATCCGCGCCAGCAGGTCCTTGGGGCGGGCCCTCGTCCAGTTCTCGACGACCGCGTCGACGTCGTCTATGTGGGCGCACCGGCTGCTCATGTCCGCGAAGCGCGGGTCGTCGGTGGCGGGATTCCCCATCAGCTCACACAGCCGCCGCCAGTGCGCGTCGGTCGGGCACAGTACGGCGATCCACCCGTCGTTGGTGCGGTAGGCGTTGTACGGGGCGACGGCCAGCCCGCCGTGCCGGTTGCCCGTGCGTTCGTGGCTCTCGGTCGCGCTGCTCAGCAGCCCGGCGATGTTGGACGTCAGCGACGGGACGATGGCGTCCTGCAGGGCCACCTCGACATGCTGACCGCGGCCGGTGCGGGTGCGTTGGAACAGCGCGGCGAGCACACCCCCGAGCATGTGCGTGCCCGCGACGAAGTCGACGACCGACGGGCCGGTGCGGACCGGCGCCCCGTCGGCGAACCCCGTGGTGCTCATGATCGCGCTGCGCGCCTGGATCGTGAGATCCATCGCCGGCTCGCCGGCATACGGCCCGAACGATCCGAAGCCTGTGCCCGACGCCATGATCAGGCCCGGGTTGATCGCACTGAGCTGCTCGTAGCCGAGACCGCGCCGGTCCATCGCCCCCGGCGACAGGTTCTGGACGAGCACGTCGGCGGTCCGGACGAGGTTACGGAGTATCTCCTGCCCGGCAGGTTGTTTGAGGTCCAGCCGGATGGCGCGCTTGCCGGAGTTGAGGAACCGGAACTGGATCGGGAAGCCGTCGTGGTCGACGGTGGGCAGCCGGCGGTACGGGTCCCCCTCCGGCGCCTCGACCTTGATGACGTCCGCGCCGAGGCGCGCCATCAGCATCGAGCAATAAGGGGCAAAGTAGAACTGCCCCACACAAATCACCTTCACGCCTTCGAGCGCGGTCATCCAGGGCCTCCGTGGTCACTCGGGCGCGAGCGTCGCGGATCGCGCGCCAGTCCGGATGTGCCGCAGTGAACTGCTCGACGCGCTGAGCACCGACACCACGGCCCGTTCGCATTTACGCACAGGAGTACGCATTTACAGCCCGATGCTAGGAGCGACACATATGACTGTCAACGCCTCCGACGCGATCGCGCATCGAGGGACACACCCCCGCATCCCGCCCCGCGGGACGCCCGGGACGTTGACAGCCCCCCATACGAGACCCTACCGTGCTGTTCGCACATACAATCGATCATTCGTATATACGCACCGCGGTACCAGGCATGCAGCACCCGACACGCAGAGCGATGCGGACATCGAGGTCGGACGGGTCCCGCGAGCGGGGATCCACGGAGAACGATCTTTTGCAGAGGCGGTCCCGCCAGAGACGGCCGTCTGACGGTCGTGCCCTGGAGGGGCGCCATCGTCCCTGAAAACGGAAGGACATCTGCAACATGAAGGTGGGATTCATCGGGCTCGGCGCCATGGGCGCCGGAATGGCGCTCAACCTGCGCGCGGCCGGCTATGAACTGATTGTGCACGACCTCCACAGAGAGAGCGCCGCGGAACACGAGGCGGCCGGGGCGACCTGGGCCGACTCGGTCATCGATCTCGCCCGCCAGGTCGATGTGGCCCTCACATCACTACCGGGCCCGCAGGAAATGCAGGAACTGGGCCTCGGCGAGAACGGGCTGTGCAGCGGCCTGGGGGCGGGCACCGTCTGGTTCGACCTCACCACCAATTCGCCGACCGTGGTCCGCGAGGTGCACGAGACCTGCCGCAAGCACAGCATCGAACTGTTCGACGCGCCGGTGAGCGGCGGCCCCAAAGGCGCCCGGTCAGGCAAGCTCGCGATCTACGTCGGCGGCGATCAGGCGGCCTTCGAGCGCCACCGCGCCGTCCTCGACGCCATCGGCGACCAGGTGATCCTCGTCGGCGAGATCGGCGCGGGCAACACCGCGAAGCTGGTCCACAACTGCGCCAGCATGATGATCCGCTCGGCGATCGCCGAGGTCTTCACGATGGGAGTCAAGGCGGGTGTCGAGCCGGCGGCCCTCTGGCACGCAATGCGCCAGGGCGCGATCGGCCGGGCCCGCACGTTCGACCGCATCAGCGACCGCTACCTGCAGGGGGCTTTCGAGCCGCCCTCGTTCGCCCTGGCGTTGGCGAACAAGGACCTCCGACTGGCACTCGAGCTGGCCGACGAGTTCGACGTCCCCATGCGCGCCGCCCGTCTCGTGCAGGAGGACTTCGCCGAAGCGCTCGAGCGCGGCTGGGGCGGTCGCGACTCGCAGACACCGCTGCTCCTGCAGAACGAACGAGCGGGCGTCGAGATCAAGCTCTCGGCCAGCGAGGTGCAGGAAGTTCTCGACCGCGGCTGAGACACCGAGCCGGACCGACGCACACCCGACACCGACGCAGGAGGAAAAACAGCGTGACCGACAAGGAGAACGGCCGGCGCGTCCTGAGTGAGCTCATGGGTGCCGACTATGTCGCGGCAAAGGACAAGAAGCGCAACTCCTTCAACGAGGTGATCCAGGATTACTCAGAAGAGGTCTGCTTCGGGCGGATCTGGTCCCGCGAAGGAATCGACCGCAAGCAGCGCAGCATCATCAACGTCGCGATGCTCACCGCGTTGAACAGGCCCGCGCAGCTCGCTCACCACATCGAGGGCGCGATGACCAACGGCGCCACAGTTGCCGAGATCCAGGAGATCCTGCTGCAGACGGCGGTCTACTGCGGGCTGCCCGCGGCGGGCGAGGCCTTCCGGATCGCGGAGGAGGTCCTGCGCGAAGGCGGACACCTCGACTGAGACTGTCTCGACCGTCACCCGGGGCGCGGCGCCACGCCGCCACCGGGCCGCCCACCTGGAGGAGCCCGCCCGGATGACCGGGTCCCGCACCCTGCTGCTGCTGCGGCACGGGGAGAGCTCCTGGAACGCCGCAGACCGCTTCGCCGGCTGGGTCGACGTGCCGCTGTCCGCACGCGGCCGGGTTCAGGCCGGCCGGTGCGGCGACCTGCTCCGCGACACCGGCCTCTTCCCCGACGTCGTGCACACCTCCCTTCTGCGCCGGGCCGTGTCGACCGCGGACCTCGCGCTCGACGCCGCCGACCGGCACTGGATCCCGGTCCGGCGCAGCTGGCGGCTCAACGAGCGCCACTACGGCGCACTGCAGGGCCGTAACCGCATGCAGGTCCGCGCCGAGTACGGCGCGGACCTGCTTCGTTTCTGGCGCCGCTCGTTCCACGGAACGCCGCCGCCGATCGCCCCGGGCAGCGTCTTCGGGCAGGACGACGACGCACGGTACCGGGAGCTGGGCGTGCACGTCCCCCGGACGGAGTCCATCGCGGACGTCCTCAACCGGCTCCGCCCGTACTACGAGTCGGAGATCGCGAACGATCTGGGTGCCGGCCGGACCGTTCTGGTCGTGGCCCACGGCAACGTCCTGCGTGCCCTGATCCGCCACCTCGGCGCCCAGGCCGGCGACCCGGCCGGCGACGACCTGAGCGAGGTGTGGCTGCCCACGGGCGCCCTGCTGCGCTACGACCTCACCGACGTCCTGCTGCCGGTCCGGTCCGGCGGTGTCCTGCTGAGCGCGTCGGGAGCGACGCAGAAATGACGGTGCCCACCGGCACAACTGCCGGTGGGCACCGTCGCGGGCGGATCGCCGTGGGGAAGCGGATCGCCGTTGGTCCGGGTCGCCATCGCCGCGATCGCGCCGCCGCTACCGGATTGCGCCGTCCCGGTGCAGCGTCTGCAGTTCGTCGTCGGTGAAGCCCCAGTCCGCCAGGGCTTCCCGGGTGTGCTCCCCGGGCCTGGGCGGGGCCGTCCGGATGGCCGCCGGGGTCCGCCCGAACCGGGGCGCCGGCGCGGGATGGGGGATTCCGTCGAGTTCCGGGAAGCCGTCACGCGCCTGGTGATGGGGATGTGCGGACACCTCCCCGAGGGACAGCACGGGCGAGTAGCAGCCGTCGACGTCGGCGAGCAGCTTGGTCCACTCGTCGCGGGTGCGGGTCGCGAAGACCGTCGCGAGCCGGCGCCGCAGTTCGGCCCAGTCGGTACGGTCGATCGTCGACACCGGCATGGTGATGCCGTCGAGGTCCACGCCGATGGCGTCGAACAGCACCCGCTGGAACTTCGGCTCGATCGCGCCGATCGCGACGTACCGGTGGTCGCTCGTCTCGTAGACGTTGTAGAACGGCGCGCCGGAGTCCACGTAGTTCGTGCCGCGTTCGTCGCTCCACGTGCCCATCATCCGACGTCCGTGGTACAGGGTCATGAGCAGCGACGCCCCGTCCACCATCGCCGCGTCGACCACCTGGCCCCGGCCCGAGCCGCGCGCCTCCAGCAGCGCGCACACGATGCCGAAGGCGAGCATCATGCCTCCGCCCGCGTAGTCACCGATCAGGTTGAGCGGGATGGCGGGCGGCCCGCCCGCGTAGCCGAGGGGGTCGAGCGCCCCGGCGAGCGCGATGTAGTTGATGTCGTGGCCGGCCTTGTCCGCCAGGGGCCCGGTCTGCCCCCAGCCCGTGCCGCGCCCGTAGACGATCCGCGGGTTTCGCTGCAGGCACGCGTCCGGGCCGATCCCGAGACGTTCGGCGACGCCGGGCCGGTACCCCTCGTAGATCGCGTCCGCCCGTTCGACCAGACGCAGCACCACCTCGGGGCCGGCTCCGTGCTTGAGATCGACGACCACGGAGCGCCGTCCGCGGTTGTACAGCTCCAGGCGGTGGTCGGGCGCCTGCGGACGGACGGGGGGATCCGGCCGGTCGATGCGCAGGATCTCCGCTCCCATGTCCGCCAGGAGCATGCCAGCGAAGGGCCCGGGGCCCCGGGCCGCGATCTCAAGGACGCGCGTCCCTGCGAGCGGGCCGGAGCCGACGGGCGGGCTCATGGTGCTCCGACGTTGGTCAGGTTGCGCGGCTTCCACCGCAGCAGGCGCTTCTCCAGCAGCGTCACGAGCGCGTTGATGATGGTGGAGACCACCACAAGCACCGCGATGCCCGCGAAGACGCCGGCGGTGTAGAAGTTACCCGCCGACCGCTGGATCAGATAACCGATGCCGGTGTTGGCGCCGATGATCTCGGCGGTGACCGCCGCGACGAGCGCGTAGGGCACCGAGACACGCAGGCCCTGGATGATCCAGGTCGCGGCCGAGGGTATCCGGACCTTCAGCTGCACCGTGAGCCTGGACGCGTTCATCACCTTCAGCACGTCGATAAGGCGCTGTTCGACGTCACGCACACCTTCGTAGGTGCTGTAGAAGACGAGGAAGAAGACGATGAGGCTGACCAGCGCCACCTTGGAACCCAGGCCGAATCCGAACCACAGGATGAAAAGCGGCACCAGGGCCAGCCGCGGGACCGCGTTGAGCGCGACGATGAACGGCTGGAAGATCTCGCCGAGCATCGGGCTGCTGCCCAGCACGATGCCCACCAGAACGCCGAGCACCGCGCCGATGGCGAACCCGTACACCGTCGCGATGACGGTCGCCTGGATGCTGTCCAGCAGCACACCGTCATCGACCCAGCCGGTCAGCGCCGACCAGATCTCGGACGGCTTGCTGACGTAGAAACTGTCGATGAGCACGCCCGACTCGGTCGCGGGGTCCCCGCTCGCGGTCTCCCAGAGTGCCAGCACCCCGACCGGGAGTACCACCCGCGAGATGAGGACGATCAGCCGCTTGATGTCCATCGGGCGGCGCGGCTTGCGGGCCGCGGTGGTGGACGACTGCTCATCCAAGCCGGTGACGGTGGCCGCCACGGGGCCGCCCAGCACACCGCCCTGCGCGCCGCCGCCCTGCGGCCCGGCCGGCACTGCGGCCTGCACTCCGGCTGTTGTCGACACCGGCGTCGGGTTCACGATGCCTCCTTGGCGGGTGAAGAGTGGTCCAGCAACTTCCACAGTCGTTCCCAGAGCTCGCCGTAGACCGGGCTGAGCCGCAGGTCGGCGAGGTCACGCGGCCGCTCCAGCGGCACGTCCTCCACGTGGACGACGCGGCCCGGGCGGGTTCCGAACACGACGACCTTGTCTGCCAGCAGAAGAGCCTCATCCAGATCGTGCGTTACGAAGATGATGGTTTTGCGGTCCCGTTCCCAGATCCGCAGCAGCTCCTTCTGCATCGTGAACCGCAGCTGCGCGTCGAGCGCCCCGAACGGCTCGTCCATGAGCAGCGTCGAGGGGTTGTACACCAGGCCCCGCGCGAGCGAGGCACGCTTCTGCATGCCGCCCGACAGCTGCGAGGGGTACCGCTGCGCGAAGCCCTTGAGCCCCACCAGCTCGATCACCTCGGCGACCCGCTGGCGGCGCTCCTTGCGGGGCACCCGCTCGATCTCGAGGGCGATCCCGACGTTCTTCTCCAGGGTGCGCCACGGCAGAAGATTGTCGTGCTGGGTGATGAACCCGACCCCGGTGTTGACCCCGTTCAGCCGCTGACCGCGGAAGTAAACGTCACCCTCGCTTGGTGCCAGCAGCCCGGCTGACATGTTCAGCAGCGTGGTCTTGCCACATCCGCTCGGACCGATGAAGCAGACGAACGAGCCGCTCTCGATATCGAGATCGACCGACTCGAGCGCGGTGAACTCCCCGTCACCGGAGCGGAACTTTCGGCTGACCTTCTGGAAGGAGAACTCCGGGGCCTTCTCCGTCGAGGTAGCGGTCTTCCCGGGCCCTGCGCTCCCGGTTGGCGGATTCTTCGACATCATCGCCTCCTCGTCACGGCTGCGCGGCCTTCGCGGCGCTCAGGTCGTAGATGTCGTCGAAGCCGAAGGTGAGCGGCGAGTCACGGTTGAGGTTCACGAGCCGGACCTGGTTGTCGAACATCTCCTGGGTCGTCAGGGGAGACGCGTCCTTGTAGGCACCGACCGCGACCTCCCAGCCCGCGTTGAAGGCCGTCTCGTTCAGGTTGGCGAACTGCGGCAATCCCCGCACCTTGTCCCGCAGCTCATCGGTCGGGTTCTGCAGGTCCCGGTCGGCGAGCCACACGGCCTGCATGACACGCTTGGCGATCTCGGGGTTCTGCTCCAGCCAGGAGCGGGTGGTGTAGTACTCGTGCGAGGCCAGCGGAAGGATGGACGGAAGGTCGACCGCCCAGTTCAGCCACAGCCCGCCCCAGCCCTCCGCCTCGGGGAAGTTGACCCGCGGGAACGACTGGGCGAACCCGCTGACCCGGCCCTGCCGCGTGGTCGCGATCTGGGCGGAGGCGTCGTTGTTGGGAAGGATCGTCACGTCGCGATCCGGATCGACTCCGTACTCGCTGAGCATGACGCGCAGATAGGTGTTGCCGGTGGAGCCCTCCGGCGAGGAGGTAAGAGTGAGGCCGCGCAGCGCCTGGACGCGTTCTTCCGCGGACGACTCCGGTGTCACTCCGCGCTCGGCGAGAGTGTCCAGCGTCTCCTGGTTCAGCGCCAGCCCGAAGGTGATACTGGGGTTGGTGGTTCCGAGGCTGACGAGGTCGGTCTTGCCCTCGGCATAGGCGTTGTACAGCGAGCCTGCACCGGACGTACCGATGTTGGTGTCCCCGGAGATCACGGCCTGGGTGATCAGAGATGCATTGCTGGCGTTCGAGAAACTGACATCGGCGTCGAGTCCGACCTGCCTGAAGTAGTCCTGCGCAACGATGACCACGGTGGGGAGGTCGGTAAAGGTCGCCGAGGTCGACATGATCTTTACCTTCAGCGCCCCGTCCGACCCCGCGCTGTTGTCCGAGGAGCCCCCGCAGCCCGCGGCTATACTCCCGGCGACCGCGAGGACAGCGACAGCGGACACGGTCCGGCGCGGCCTCGGCGACGAAGACGACCTTCGTAAGGGAAGTAAGGACAGTCGTCGCATAGCGGGCATTTGTGGCTCCTTTGTCGCGGACGTCAGAACGTGCCTGAAGTCGCCGAAGCAGCCACGGCATGACACAGCCGTGGCTACTACTTTGGTGGGCTTTCGCGTCGATCGGGCAGCGTAAAGAGGACGTGGGTGCGGTGCGTGGGACCCCGCTCGCCGTGGTACTCGCACCACCGCGAATGGGCCCGACGGATCTCGCGATCCACGGCGGGCAGATCTTCACGCAGCAACTGGACGTATATACGACCGTGTGACCGTACTAACGATTGGCAGAAAGGTAGGGCGGCGGATCGACCCTGTCAACAGGCGGTATAGCCACACGTCCGCGGCGAGGCACCCTGGCGCGGCGCGCGACGTCCCATCACACCGGCGGGCCGCACTCCCGACACTGCCCGGCGGTATGCTGCAGCGCGACCACCCCGCCACGTCCAGTAGCAGTCTGCTACAGCGGTTCGCGCGGTGAGGCCCCCGACCGGTCGCGCCACTTCGCGATGTGGCACTTGATGAGTTCGCCGAGTTCGTCCAGCCGCGGGTCGACGTGCACGCTCTCGCCGACGAGGGTCACCGCCGCGATCGCGCGTCCGGTGGCGTGCGGCAGGACGACCGCGACTCCCGTGCGCCGGCTGGTGGCATTGACGCTGACCGCGACCCCCGACTCGCGGATGCCCGACAGCGCGGCCAGGAACCGCTCGACCTTCTCGACCTCGTCGGGCCCCCGCCGCCGCAGGTAGGCCTGGAGCTCCGACGCGGGCAGCGCCGCGAGGAGCGCCCGCCCGCCGGCCGTCGTCAGGAGGCTGCGCCGGATGTTGGATCGCGCCTGGAACACGGTCATCATGTCGCTGCCCGTATGCGCGATGTACAGCAGGCTGTCGCCGGACCGGACGCCAACGAACGCGGTGAGGCCCGCCTCCCGGTGCAGGGTCTCGAGATCGGCCGTCGACACCAGGCCCGCGCGGACGTCGCCGCTGGCGATGGTCAGGCTGAAGAACGCGGGCCCCAGGTAGAGCCGGTGGTCCTGCTCCACGAGCCAGTCGGTGTCCAGCAGGCCCCGGATGAACCCGTAGACCGAACTCTTGGGCGCTTCGAGCACACGGGTCAGCTCCGCGTAGCTGATCCCCGGGCGGTAGACGACCTCCTCGAGGATGCGGGTCACCCTCGTGATCGTGCGATGACCCTCGACCACGTTCTGCACGTCCTTCCGTCACGAGCCCCGAACCGAGCCCCGCCGCAGCCGGCCACACGGGCGGTCTGCGCCACGGATGCCTGCACAGTAACCGCAGGCGCGGCGGACCGGCCGCCGCGATGGACGGCGCGGCACCCCGGTCACCGTGACGCACCGGACGGAGCGCTGGCAGGCGCATTGACCCGGGTTTCCGTGCGCTGTACCGTCGCGATCGCCAAGAGGAACGGTTGTTCGTATATACGACCACGGTAGTACATGTGACCCCGCGTCCCCGCGGTGCTCGCGCAAGGGAGACAGTCGTGATCGAAAAAAGAACGATCTTCATCGACGGTGAGTGGGTCAGCTCGGCGGGCACCGGCACCCTGACCGTCATCAACCCGGCCACCGAGGAACCGCTCGCGACGTTACCGCGTGGCCACGCCGACGACGTCGACCGCGCCGCCCAGGCCGCCGCGCGAGCGTTCGAGTCCTGGTCGCGCTCGACGGTCGACGACCGGATCGACATGCTCACGCGCATCGCCGACGTCCTCGACACGCGGGCCGAGGAGCTGGCGCGCACGATCGTGAGCGAGGTCGGCACACCGATAACGCTCGCCCGCGGCTCGCAGTCCGCCACCGCCATCAACGACCTGCGCATCGCCGCGGCGAGCCTGAAGGACATCGTGTGGGAGGAGCGGTTCGACGACACGATCGTGCGGCGCATCCCCGCGGGTGTGGCCGGGGCGATCACCCCGTGGAACGGGCCGATGCGGATGATCGCGCTCAAGGCGGGCGCGGCCATCGCCGCGGGCTGCACGATGGTGCTCAAGGGCACCGAGGTCGCGCCGCTGAGCGCCTTCCTGTTCGCCGAGGCCGCCGCCGAGGCCGGCCTGCCCAGGGGCGTGTTCAACCTGGTCAGCGGGACGGGCCCGGAGATCGGCGAGGCGCTCGCGACCCATCCGCTCATCGACATCGTCTCGCTCACCGGCTCGGTGCGCGCGGGCAGCCGGGTGATGGAGCTGGCGTCCCGGTCGGTCAAGCGCGTGGCCCTGGAGCTCGGCGGCAAGTCCGCCAACATCATTCTTGCGGACGCCGACCTGGAGAAGGCCGTCGTCGACGGGCTCGGTGACGCCTTCCGCAACTCCGGCCAGGTCTGCGGCGGCCTCTCGCGCATGCTGGTCCCCCGCGGGCGGCTGGCCGAAGCCGAGGAGATCGCCGCGGCGAAGGCGACGAGCTACGTGATCGGCGACCCCCTGGACGAGGCCACGACCCTCGGGCCGGTGGTCTCCGATGCCCAGCGCGACCGCGTGCGCCGCTACATCCAGACCGGCATCGACGAGGGACTGCGGCTGGTCGCCGGCGGCCCGGAGGCGCCGGAGCACCTCGACCGGGGCTACTACGTGCAGCCGACCGTCTTCACCGGTGACAACAGCAGCAGGCTGGCCCAGGAGGAGATCTTCGGACCGGTGGTCATCATCATCCCGTTCGACGACACCGACGAGGCCGTCGCCATCGCCAACGACTCCGACTACGGGCTCGCGGGCGCGGTCTGGGCGGCCGACCCCGCGCGGGCACGGGACGTCGGCCGACGCATCCGCACCGGACGCGTACGGATCAACGGCGCGCCCATCGACATGCGCGCCCCGCACGGTGGCCTCAAGCGGTCGGGCATCGGCCGGGAGATGGGCCGGTACGGGATCGAGGAGTACCTCGAGTACCAGTCGCTCATCAGCTGAACCCCGGACCCGGCGAGCCATCGAGAGGCAGTCATCGTGATCACCGCAAAGGCCCGGGCCATGAGCGGCCCGACGGCACCGTTCAGCACGATCACCGTCGAGCGCCGCGACGTCGGCCCGCGCGACGTGCTGATCGACATCGCCTACGCCGGGGTCTGCCACACCGACGTCCACCACGCCCGCGCGGAGTTCGGGCACACCCGCTATCCGATCGTGCCCGGTCACGAGATCGCCGGCATCGTCCGCGAGGTGGGCGCGGAGGTCGCCGGGCTGACCACCGGCGACCACGTGGGCGTCGGCTGCCTGGTCGACTCGTGCCGGGACTGCCCCGCCTGCCGCGCGGGGCAGGAGTCCTACTGCCGCCGCGGCAAGGTGCTGACCTACAACGGGGTGGGCCGCGACGGGGCAACCACCTTGGGCGGGTACAGCGAACTCGTGGTCGTCGACCAGCGGTTCGTCGCCCGCATCCCCGACGCCCTGCCGCTGGACGCCGCGGCGCCCCTGCTCTGCGCGGGCATCACCATGTACCAGCCGCTGCGGCGCTGGGGCGCGGGCCCCGGCAGGCGGGTCGGCATCCTGGGGTTCGGCGGGCTCGGGCACATCGGCGTCCAGATCTCCCACGCCCTCGGCGCGCGCACGACCGTCCTGGAACTCACCGAGGACCGCCGCGCCGACGCCGAGCGCCTCGGGGCGGACGACTACCGGACGACCGGCGATCTGGACGCACTGCGGGACTCGTTCGACCTGATCGTGTCGACGGTCCCGACGAACTACGATCTGTCCTCCCACCTCGACCTGCTCGACCTGGACGGCACGTTCGTCAACCTCGGCGTGCCCGACGAGCCGCTGCGCATCGACCCCTACACGCTGCTGACGAACCGGCGCGTGCTGGCCGGTTCGATGAGCGGCGGCATGCCGCAGACGCAGGAGATGCTCGACTTCTGCGCCGAGAACGGCATCAGGGCCGAGGTGGAGGTCGTCGCGGCGAAGGAGCTCGACCAGGTCTACGACCGCCTCAGTGCCGGCGACGTCCGGTACCGGTTCGTGCTCGACGTCGCGACCATCGCCGACTCCTGAGTCGTACCGCCCGCCTGAGCAGTGCTGCTCAGGCGGGCGGTACGGGCTCGATGAGTACGGGCTCGATGAGTACGAGCTCGATGAGTACGAGCTCCATCAGTACGAGCTCCACGAGTACGAGATGCACCGGTGCGAGCTACGCCGGTACGGCACGCCGCAACGGCTACGTCGTGGCCGTACCGCCCGCGTGCCACGTCTCGTCGGGGCGGCGCGGGTGGCGGTAGGCGTGGGCCGGCCGGAACGGGTCCGCGTCATCGGACCAGTCGCGGCGCACCGCGGCCCAGCGTTCCATCAGGTCGTCCTCATGGGCGTAGTCGAACCGGTCACCGAGCCGCTTCTCCTCCGGACCGCCGGGCACGGGCGGGTGTTCGACCAGCCAGTCGACCGTCGCGCCGAGGGCGTCCGCCGCGGGGGTGGTGTCGGCATAGCCGAGCTCCGCCCGGCTGCGGGCGTTGCCGCGCAGCCGGTGGTCGGGCCCGTGGCGCCAGTACGGGTGGCACGGGGTCGCCAGCGGGTAGGGCATGTCGACCAGTTCCACGTCCACGCCGAGCCGGGCGGCGATGAACTCGATGCGCTGGCGCATCGTGAACAGGTTGTCGTCGGCGACCACGAACTTGCGCCCGGACGCGGCCGCGCGGTGGTCCACCGCCAGCAGCACGGCATGCACCGCATGCTCGGTGTAGAGCCTGGTCTCCATGCGGATGGCCCCGTCGGCGACGACGATGCGGCGCCTGCCGTCGAGGATCCGCCGCACGATGCACCACTCGTGCGGCGCGACCTGCCGCGGGCCGTAGACCACGGGATAGGCCAGGAGGGTCGCCGCGAACGCGCCCGCCGCGTGGGCGTCGAACAGGGCCTGTTCCGCGGCGGCCATCCTGACCGCGAGCGTGCCGTGTGCGGGGTCCTGTTCCAGGTGCTCGGCCTCTTCGGGGGGCAGGGCGGGCCGGCCCAGCGCTCCCCAGCGCGGATCGGCGGCGTGCGCGAGGGAGCCGTGGGCACCCCCGACGGCAACCACCCGGTCGGTGCGGCCGGCGAGGACCTGCGTGGTGACCGCGAGCCGCCCGTACTGAGCCACCACGAGGTCGAACTCCGCCCGGCCCAGGCCGGCGCCGAGCGTGTCCGGCCAGTGCGGGTCGGTGTGGATGTGGCGGACCTCGGCGGGCAGCTCGACCTCGTGCTGGCCGCCGTGCAGGATCGTCACGTCGAAGCCGCGGTCGAGCAGTCCGCGCACCACTCCCGGCCCGGTCGGCCCGGTGCCACCGATGACAAGCGCGGAACGCGACACAGCCTCTCCTCGCACTCAGTTCTGGCCGGCACTGTTTGGCCGGCGCTGTTTCGTCGGCACTGCTTCGGCAGGGGTGTCGTGCCGCAGCCGTACCCGGCCCCGGTGCGCGCCGACGCGGCGCGCACCGGGGCCGGGATGCTCACCGGGAAGCGGCGGCCTCGGCGGCGAACTCCGCGGCGAGCGCATGCTTGTCGATCTTCTCCGACCCGAGCACCGGCAGTTCCTCGGTCTGGAAGCGCCACCGGGTCGGGATCGCGAAGGACGCCAGGTCCGAGCGCAGGACCTCGATGACGTACTCCGCTAGGTCCGGCCGGCCCGCGGTGGCCTCGTCGACCACCACGACCGCCGCGACCTCCTCCCCCAGGTCAGCGTGCGGCAGGCCGATCACCGCCGCATCGAGAACGCCGGGCACGCCGACCAGCGCGCGCTCGACCGACAGCGGCGCGATGTTCTCGCCCCCACGCAGAATGAGGTCCTTGCTGCGGCCAGTCACCCAGAGATAGCCGTCCTCGTCGAGGTAGCCCAGGTCACCGGTGTGCAGCCACCCGTCGCCGTCGATGGGGCCGGACGCCTCCCCGTAGTAGCCGAGCATCTGCGACGCGGCGCGGAGCAGGACCTCGCCGTCCCCGCCCGGTGCCCGGTCACCGAAGGTGATCTCGACGGTGGGCAGCGGCAGACCGCAGCAGCCGGGCCGGTCACGGGTGTCGCGGCCGCTGGCCGCGGTGGCCTGCCCACCGTTCTCGGTGAGGCCGTAACCCGTGGCCACGCGTGCCTGGACGGACGGCAGCTCGTCGCGGATCCGCTGGTACAGACTGGGGTGGGCGGGGGCACCGCCCAGCGTCAGTGACCGCAGGCTGTGCAGGTCGACCGGCCGCTGCGCCTGGGCGTCGAGCAGCCGGCTGACCATGGTGGGGACGGCGCTCCAGCGGGTGACACCGTGCGCGGCGATGAGGTCCATCGCCGCGTGTGCGTCGAACTTGCCTTGCGGGAACACCAGGGTCTCGCCGACCACGACCCCCCGCACGAGGGTCTGTACGCCGCCGATGTGGAACAGCGGCCCCGTGTGCAGGGCGACGCTGGGCGCCGCGCCCTCGAGTTCCTGCGGAAGCCGCTTGGTGATTCTCAGCAGCGAGTGCAGGCCGGAGATGATCGAGCGGTGCGAGAGCACGACCGCCTTGGGGAATCCGGTGCTGCCGGAGGTGAACAGAATCAGGGCGGGCTCGTTCTCGTCGTCGCTGTCGGGACGCTCAGGCGGCGCGCCGTCGACCGCGTCGGCCATCAGCCACGGCGCGACGGGACTCCCGGCCGGCACCTTGTGCTCCAGCCGGCGGTCGGCCAGCACGGCGACGGGTGTGAGCGCCGTGAAGGCGTGCTCCATCTCCCGGGTGCTCCACCAGGCGTTGACCAGCACCGGAACGGCGCCGAGCCACCAGGTGGCCCAGAGGTTCACCACCCAGTCCGGGCTGTTCCAGCCCAGCAGCGCGACCCGGTCCCCCCGGCCCACCCCGTGCTGGCGCAGCTGGGCCGCCTTGCGACCGACCGCGGGCACGAGGTCGCCGAAGTCGAGCCGCACGTCGCCCTGCACGGCGTGGGCCCCGCCCGCCCAGCGGTCGGCATGGTCCAGCAGGGACTCCAGCCTCCGCGCCCGCGGCTCGTACATTCGGAACGGGACGCCGCCTACCTGCTCGACAGTGACATCGCGTCCCCACGAAGGGATCGGGCCGCTCATCGCCGCTTCCTCTCTCCGCCGTCCACGCGGGCCATGCGGCCGACGGGGCTCGGCAATGGTCATCTGCCCGTCTGCTCGCGTATTCGGCTCGACGGACTTGTTCGCAAACAAACTCGGACTGCCGACAGGCGCTTGACGACCTGCAACCGCCCAGGGCGGCGCGCGCTCAACGGAAGACCCGACGCTCGACCACCAGCGGGTCGTGGCTCGGGATCACCTCGCAGCCGAACCGCTCGATCCGCCGCACGCTCTCCTCGTAGGCCACGAGATCGGTGAAGAAGCCGGACGGGATGCGGTCGGCCTCCGCGTCGCCCGCCCAGTTCTCGTACAGATCGACGCAGTCACCCGCGAGCAGGTAGCGGTTCGTCTCAGCCTCGACCACGACCCCTTGTGAACCCGGCGTGTGACCGGGCAGGGCGACCACCGAGACCCCCGGCGCCAGGTCGGTGTCGCCGTCAATCGCGTCGATCCGGTCCTCGGCACGCAGCCACGCCGGGACCAGGTCGGGAACGGCCTCGAACTGGCGTCGATGCCACTCGACCGGCTTCCGCGCGAAATCGATCTCGCGACGCTGAAGGACGATGCGGGCATTGGGGAACAGATGATTGTTGGAGCAGTGGTCCCAGTGCAGGTGGGTGTTGACGACCAGACCCACCTCATCGGGGTCGATGCCCAGCGCGCGCACCGCCGCGTCGGGCCGCTCCTCGGGCGTCTGCTCCATCCTGATCCGGTGGTGCTCCCAGGCCCGGCTCAGGTCGGCCCCGGTGTCGACGATCACCGGAGTGGCACCACCCTGGATCACGAACATGATCAGCGGGATGTCCAGGGTCTCGCCCCAGCCCCGGAGGTAGGTGAGCGCGGCCTTCTGGAGGCCGAAGACGCGGCCGACCGAGACAGCTGTGACTGTCAGCTTCACGATGTCACCCCCTGCTGCGCCGCGGGCGTCTCGATCAATTCGTCGCCGACGGTCTCCCGCAGAGCCAGTACGCACAGCAGGCTCACCAGGCAGTAGGCGGCCAGAAACAGGCCGAACACGAATCCGCCGTGGCTTCCGATGATGCTGGCGGCGACGAGCGGAGGTACCGCGCCGCCGACAACGCCCGCGAGGCTGTAGGAGAGCCCGGCCGCGGTGTAGCGGTAGCGGGTGTGGAACAGCTCAGACAGGAACGACCCCGCGACGCCGAATCCGTGACCGGCGATCAGGAAGGTCACCGCCATCCCGATCCAGAAGGCGGTAAGTGTGCCCGTGTCCAGCAGCGGAAACAGGACCAGCGCCCAGGGGATGCCGACGGTGTTGGCGGCCAGCAGGACCCGCCGACGGCCGAACCGGTCACTCAGAATGCCGCCCGAGATGATCGCGCAACCATTCACAACATTGCCGACAATGCCGGCCGTCAGCACCTCGGGTCGACTCAGGCCCAGGGTGGCAGTGCCGTAGTTGGTCAGGTATGCGATCCCGATGTAGCCGAGCGAGAAGGCCGTCACCAACGCGCCCGCTCCGAGCAGGAGCTCCTTCCACTGGTTGACCACGGCCTCCTTGAACGGCAGCCCGCGGCTACTGCGCTGACGCTTCACCTCGGCCTCGAACGCGGGGGTCTCCTCGATCCTCAGTCTCACGTAGAGACCGACGGCGATAACCACGAAGCTGCCCAGGAACGGGAGGCGCCATCCCCAGGACGTGAAGGTCTCCTCGCTCATGTAGAGCGCCACGGCGAGGAACGTGGACAGGGCGAGGATGTTCGCGAGCGCGCCGCCGAGATTGGTGAACATGGACCAGAAGCCGCGACGGCCCTTCGGCGAATGCTCGGAGGTGAACAGCGTCGCACCCGCCCACTCGCCGCCGGCGGCGATGCCCTGCGCGACGCGGAGCAGGACGAGCAGAATGGGTGCCGCGACCCCGATGCTCCCCGCCGTGGGCAACGCGCCGATGAGCACGGTGGACACGCCCATCAGCGACATCGTGAAGATCAGAGTCCGCTTGCGCCCGAGCCGATCACCGAAGTGCCCGAACAGGATCGCCCCCAGCGGGCGGGCGACGAACGCGACTCCCTGGGTCGCGAACGACACAATGGTACCGCCATTGCCACCAAAGGCCGGGAAGAACGCGTCCGCGAAGACCAGGGCCGCCGCGGTGGCGTAAATACCGAAATCGTAGAACTCTACGACGGTCCCCAGTAAACTTGCCAGGGCGACCCTGCGCATCTTCTTTGGATCCGACTCATTTTCGCTGGCGATAGACCGGTCGGTGGCGGGACCCGGCGCAGGCACGTCTTGTAGCGTCATCAGGAAAACTCCGCGAGTTGTCGGGCGACCCGGATGGGCCGGATCTGACCTATCTATTCACTACCTTCGACAGGCTCTTTCCGGGCTTCTATGGATTGCACACCAGCCGCCAGGTGGACACCCGGCGGGCGCTCCTTTTCCCGGCGGGTGGCTCCTCACCCCGACCCATCCGCCATGTAGACGGCCCGACCCGGTAGCCGGGGCTCCTCGGCTGTTCGTCATGGACCGGGACAGGGCCCTGGCGGGGTCGTGCTCAGACCACGACCGGCGCCGCGGCATCACGGTCCGCGACTCAATCGGTTCGTATATACGAACTAGCATCTCCAATCAGGAACTCTGGAGGGAAATTAGCCGCGCCACCACGGGTGGTCAATAGCCCCACGCGAGCCACCCGCTCGGACCGGACCTCCCCCCGACCGCGTTGACACCCACGCCACACGGTGGAAGTATCCGTAATGGCGACCCGACGTTCTGATTTAGGAACGAGCGAGGGGGTTGGTCGATGCCGTCCGTCGAGGCCGTCCACCGGGGCCGCGGTCGGCCGCGTTCCGGTCACGGCGCACGGCGGCTCGTCCGTTCACGCCCGCGGGCCCCGGATCCGCCCACCCACCCTGCCGGCGTGGAACACCTCGATGCCCGCGGGCCAGGCCGGGCGCCGCCGGCTACGACCCGACGGCCGGGGAGCAGCCGGCTTCGTCCCGTTTCCGCGGGCCCCGCACAGGGAGTCGCCCGCTCGACCGCCACCGCACCCGTGGGCGTGGGGTCCTCCATCCATGGCCGCGGCGTCGCAGCGGCCACCCAGGCCCGGGTCCCCCAGCCGGTCGAAGCCCCCAGGCCACCGGACCACACCCACGCACTCCGCACGAACGCAGATTGGGAGCAGATGACGACGACACACGAGGAAAAGACCGACGGCATCGCGAGAGAACTGGCGCTGGGCACATTCACCGACGAGTTGCTCGAGGAAATGCGGGCGCTGATCGGGACGCAGCTGCGCACCGACGCCTGCGTCAACAACGAGTACGCGACCCGCCTCGCCATCCTGCGCTTCGCCGAGGGGATAGGTGACGACAACCCGCTGTGGACCGACGCCGACTATGCGGCGGGGACGCGGCACGGCGGCATCGTCGCTCCCCCCAGCTTCGTCTTCGCCTGCCTCGGCTCCGTCCAGGTGGGATGGCGCGGCCTGGGCGGGTTCCACGCCGAGACGACCATGACCTTCGAACGGCCGATCCGACTCGACGACAAGATCACAGCCACCGTGGTGTTCGACGGGTTCGACGGGCCGACCGACAGCAACTTCGGCGGCCGCCGCATCAAGGACTACCTGCGCCAGGAGTACCGCAACCAGCATGGCGAACTGGTCGCGACCTTCATCTGCTCCCGGATGCGCTTCGAGCGCGGCGAGATGCAGAAGCGGCGCGACTCCCGCAAGATCGAGCTGCCCCACCCGTGGACGGACAGCGAGCTCACCGCGATCGAGGCGGACGTCCTCGCCGAACGCCCCCGCGGCGCGGAGCCGCGCTACTGGGACGACGTTGCCGTCGGTGACGAGATCGACGTCATCACCAAGGGCCCGATCGGGCTGACCGACTTCATCGCCTACATCGCCGCGGGTGCCGCTCCCATTCCCCGGCTGTCCGCGCACGGGGTCGCGCTGCGGCGCTACCACAAGCACCCGAAATGGGCGTTCCGCGATCCGAACACACACGCCCTCGAACCGGTCTACTCGGTGCACTACAACGACTACGCGGCCCGCCTGCAGGGCGCCCAGATCGCCTACGACGTCGGCATCCAGCGCACCTGCTGGCAGATCCACTCCCTGACCAGCTGGATGGGCGACGACGGCACGCTCAAGGCCCTGCACGGCCAGTACCGCAGCCACGTATACCTCTCGGACGTGGTGCGACTGGGTGGCCGCGTGGTGGCCAAGGAGATCGACGCCGACGGCGACCATGTCGTGCGCGTGGAGACCTGGGCGACCAACCAGCGGGACACGAACGTCATGCCCGGATCCGCCGTCATCGCGCTCCCGAGCCGGGAGGGGGCACCGGCCGACCGGTGAGGCGCACGCCGTCGTCGCGGGCCGGACACCGCGCCCGCCGACGGCGTGGGCCCGGGCATGGACCCGCTCGCCGCCGGACGCATCACCCGTTCAACGGAGTCTGTAGTCCTTGAGCAGGGCGCGGCTGATGATGCGCTTCTGCACCTCGGACGTCCCCTCGCCGATGAGCATGAACGGGGCCTCCCGGTAGAGGCGCTCGATCTCGTACTCCTTGGAGTACCCGTAGCCACCGT